>JAEUTR010000540.1 GCA_016787365.1 Bacteroidia bacterium | reverse complement strand
TGCATTTATAACTGTTTATTATAAAACGGATCATTTTAAATTAAACTGGAACTGGCCTTTTAGTTTAATGATTTTAAAGCAAAGTTTTCCGTTTGCCATATTAGTATTATTAATGACGTTTTATAACCGTTTGGATAGTGTGATGTTAGGCGCTTTACTTCCTGCAGGAGTTGGATCGGAGCAGGCCGGTATATATGCTAAAGCTTTCAGGTTATTAGAAGCCGGAAATATGATTGCTTATCTATTTTCTGTTCAATTGATTCCTGTGTTTAGCCGAATGTTAAAGCATAAAGAGAATGTAGAACAATTGGTAAAACTATCATTTATTTTATTAGTTGCTCCGGCTTTGGTAGTATCGGTAGGTTGCTTTTTTTACTCAAATGAATTATCTGCTATTATAAATCATGGAGTTACAGATTCGGCAATAGAATTTAGTATTCTGATGCTTTGTTTTACGGCCGTTTCAACAACTTATATTTTTGGTACATTATTAACGGCTAATGGAAATTTAAAACAACTCAATACAATGGCTATTATAGGTATTTGTATAAATCTGATACTTAATTTTATTTTAATCCCACATTATAAAGCTATGGGAAGTGCAATTTCGAGTTTAATTACTCAATTTTTCACAGCGGGCATTCAATTTTATTTTGCTTACAAAATATTTAAATTCAAAGTAAATGTTAGGTTAATTATTGCACTGCTTATTTTTATTATCGGTATTGTTATTTTTAATTTCATGTCGAGATCATTCACTCAAAACTGGATGATTAATTTTGCCATAATGGTTGTTTTTTGTGGTTTATGGGCATTTGTTTCGGGATTAATAAATGTCAAATCTATCTACAGATTTGTTAAATATAAGTAAGTAAAACAAGCAGTTTATATTGAATTTTCTAAATAATAAATATCATCTATTTTTATGTAAAAAAATAATGGTTTTATATAGAAAATAGTATATTTGGCGGATGAATCAACCAGATCTAAATAACGAATCAATACGACTTTTAGCAAAAATATATCTTTGGAGGAAAAAGCTGATAATTGTTTCATCCTTGGCAGCTATTGTTTCGTTAGTGCTTTCGTTTATTATTTCGCCACAATATAAATCAACAGCAGTTGTTTTCCCTTCTCGAACTTTTTCGGTTTCTAAATTATTAATTGAACAAAATCAAGGTGCTCAGGAAGATTACATGGATTTAGGGGATGAAGATGATGCAGAGAAATTATTACAGATATTAAATTCTAACGAAATAAGAACATTGGTTGCTGATAAGTATGATTTATGGACAAACTGGGATATTGAAAAAAATACTGTGTACTCTCATCATTATTTAAAAATGAAATGGGAAGATATGGTGACGTTTAAAAGAACCAATTTTGTATCCATAAAAGTAGAAGTATACGATTATGTGGCAAATAGATCAGCCGACATTGCCAATTCGATTTTGTCTTATGCCGATTCTGTAAAATTTAGAATGACTCGTGAAGTTGCCAAACAAGCTTTAGAAATTACAAAAGAAGAATACTTTACAACAATTGACAGAATAAACGAACTGGAAGATAGTTTACAAAAAATTAAAGAACTTGGAGTACTTGATAATAATGCAGAAATTAAAGCTTATTCTAAAAGCATGGCTCAGGCTATAGAAAAGGGAAATGAGTCGGCACAAAAAAAATTACAGGAAAAATTAGATATTCTTAAAAAGTATGGAACTGCTTTTGACTATGTATATACTAATTTAAAAAAATACCGGTTAAAATATCCGATTATTAAAAATAAATATGACGAGGCATTAGTAAATTATAATAGACCTTTAACATCAAAATTTATAGTAGACAAAGCAGTGCCTAATGAGAAAAAAGCAAAACCAATTAAATGGTTAATTATATTAATATCTACTAGTTCAGCTTTTTTATTAGCCTTTTTATACCTTTTATTTACTGAAAGATTTACTGAAGTTAAAAAAAAAATAAACCAGTATTTAATTTCACAAAACCAAGAATAATGGAAAATTTTAAGACAGATGATCTTTTAAAAACACTTTTACCACATTGGAAGAAGTTATTAACGGTAACTATAATAGCTATCGTTGTTGGTTTTATTATATCCTCGCCATATGTTATAAAACCGTTATACAAATCTTATGCAGTAGTGTATCCGGTTAACTTAAGTCCTAGTTCCGAAGAAAGTAATACCGAACAACTGCTTCAATGGTTTAATAGCGAAGAAGTAAAAAAAGTAGTAGCAGAGAAATTTGATTTATATAACCATTACAAAATTGATACAGCAAATGAAAAACACCAAACCTATTTTAATTTAAGATATAAGGAATTAGTGAGCATTAATGCTACTTTATACGAATCAATCGAAATTTCAGTTAAAGATCAATCACCGGTAATGGCTAAAAAAATAGTTCAGGGAATTATTGATGCTACTAATGATTTAATTTTATCTGTAAAAAAAGAAAGATTGGAAGAGTATATTGTTAATAATGAAAAAGAATTAGAAAATTCAAGAGAAAGAATGGATTCTTTGAAATCATTAATTAATAGTATTCGTAAAGAATATAATATTGTTGATTTTCAATATCAATCCAAATACATTTCAAAAGAGTTAACAAAAAATCCTAATCTGTCGGAAATAAATGCTAAAACTGCAGAAGGGCTTAAAATTCAAAGAACTGAATTAGAGAAATTAAGAGACATTATGGGAAGTCAGATTACAACCTATAATTTTTTTCAAACCCAATTGGCAACTTATCATTTAGAACACGACCATAAAATAAGTTATACCAATGTTGT
>JAEUTR010000514.1 GCA_016787365.1 Bacteroidia bacterium | reverse complement strand
CCGAAGACCTTTTCTCAAGTAATGAATCTTATACAACCTTCTTAAACAAGATAAAAACATCAACGCTTAACAATAACATTAAGCTAGTTGAAAAACTTGCAACATTTGGCGACCCAATTGAAGCACTAACTCAAGCAAGGCGATCCAGAAACTTTATTGCTCACGAAATTTGCATTGGTTTAGAAAATAAAAGAATTACTATTGCAGACCATTCAAAATTTGATTCCGATATGAGATTTCATGGAGAAATAATAGCACATGGAGAATTTATTACTGCATGGTTATGTGGCGCTTTGTTAAAAGACCCACTTCCAAATCTTAATCGTGTTGACAACACAGTTAAATGGTTATTCGACAGCGTGGAGAAAACAAACGTCGTATAACAGCACCTAAAACTTATGCGGGCAGACATCAAAGCATTTGCAATAAATGCCGCTTCGCGAAAGACATTCATTTTGCATTGCAAATGCGTAGAAACATTTTATCTTTGTTATTAATATTCGGTTGACAATGCCTTGAGCTGCAAAAGTTCTAGCTCAAAAACATTAATGGTCATAGTTCATTGGAACTCAATCAAAAATTAACAAAGTATGATACCAAGAATTGAAATACTAAACGAAAAAAAATTAATAGGGAAACGGCTGACAATGAGTTTAGCTGAAAACAAGACTGCAGAACTATGGAGAAGTTTTATGCCAAATCGTAGATTCATAATTAACAATTTGACAAATGACATGATTTCTTTACAGGTTTACAAACCGTCATATTTTACAAATTTTAATCCTACAAATGAATTTGAAAAATGGGCAGTAGTTGAAGTAACTAATTTTGACAACGTGCCGAATGATATGGAAACATTCATATTGACAGGTGGGTTATATGCAGTATTTGATTATAAAGGTTTAAGTACCGATAACAGAATTTTTCAATATATCTATCAGACTTGGTTGCCAAGTTCTGAATATGATTTAGATGACAGACCACATTTTGAAGTTTTAGGCGAAAAATATAAAAATAACGACCCAACATCGGAAGAAGAAATTTGGATACCAGTTCAAACAAAAATAAATAAACAATAAACTGCTAACCTAACAGTATTACTGACTTACATCAAAGCTCCCGATAATTATCGGAATGTAAAACCCAACAAACAAGCATTAACAACAAATTATTTTAATTAAATACATTATGAGCACGCAAGCTGATTATGAAATTTACAGTTCGAGAGAATTAAACGCCCCCGTAGAAATGGTTTATCAGGCATTTGCCAATCCCTTACATTTAAAAAAATGGTGGGGACCAAATGAATTCACAAATACAATACACGAATTTGACCTTCGTCCCGAAGGAAAATGGCTTTTAACAATGCACGGGCCTGAAAAAGGCAATTATGAGAATTCATCTGTATTTAAAACGGTTGTTCCCAATAAATTAGTTGCCTGGACAAGACTCTCACAACCACTATTTGATATGGAAGTACAATTTGAAAAACTCAACGATTCAACATCTAAAATATCGTTCAGGATGATTTTTAAAACGGTTGAAGCCTGTGAGAAAATTAAAAGTTTTGCTTTACCTAAAAATGAGGAAAATTTTGACCGGTTAGAAAAAGAACTACTTAACATGTGATTAACAAACATAAATAACAATGCACAAAAACGAACAGCAAGTAGGCAAACAAGGTGCAACACCTTTTGCTCAAACTTATTTTCATGGCACAAAGGCCGACTTAAACCTTGGCGACCTTATTGAAGTAGGTTACAATTCAAATTTTGGACAAAGAAAAAATGCAAAATATATTTTCCTAACAGCAACATTAGATGCTGCCATCTGGGGTGCAGAACTCTCCTTAGGAGAAGGACGTGAAAGAATATATTTAGTAGAACCAACAGGAGAAATTGAAAACGATCCTGATCTTACAGATAAAAAATTCCCGGGCAACCCATCCATGTCTTACCGTTCGGTTCATCCATTTAAGGTTGTTGGAGAAGTAACCATTTGGCAAGCACATCCCACCGACCAAGTGAATGCAATGAAAAATGCCTTAGAAAAACTTAAAGAACAAGGCATCAATTCACTAAACGACTAAATATTAAAACGGAATAATCTTTACAAAAAAGGACAAAGAACCCTTAACACAAGGAGTGTATTATTTTGATACAGTACATAAAAAATATTTTTATAAAGTACTAAACCCTTTAACTTCTGGAAATAATAGAGGTTGGTAACACAATTTTTTTAATGGCTGTGTCTTTTCCTTTATTATCAATTAATTGTAAGGCAAGATTCGCCGCTTCAATACCAATTTGTTCTAACGGCTGCGATACCGAAATAACGTTAGGTTTCACAAAATCAAATAAACTAATGTCATCAAAAGAAGCAAAATAAACACCTTCTTTTTTAGCATCAAATCCTATTTCGTTAAACACATTTAAACAGGCTGTGGCAATATGATTGTTAAGCGTGTAAATGGCATCTATTTTAGGTAATTGTTTTAAACGCTTTAATAATTTTTCACGCACATCATTCTGTATATTATTAAAGGAGATTTCCAACAGGTTTTCTTCTTCAAACGGAATGTCATATTTTTTTAAGGCGTCTTTATACCCTTTAACCCTTTCTGTTAAAGAGCTGATGTGTGACGGTGTAATATTTAATGCTAAAATATTTTTACAACCCTTGTGTATTAATACATCGGTTAATTCAAATGAGCCCTGATAATTATTGGCTACCACATAATTAGATTCAATATCCGGCAAATAACGGTCAATAAAAACAATCGGAAAATTACGTAGGCGTTCTTTTTTAAAATATTCTCCCGACGTACTGGTTGTTGCAATAATTAATCCGTCAATCATATGTTGCTCGGCAAATAAACTAATGAGTTTTTCTTCTCTGTCAACATTTTCATCCGTACTACAAATCATTAAGTTATACCCTTTTGTAGCCAGTTCTTTTTCAACATATTTAGCGATGTTCGAATAAAATGGATTGGATATATCTGCTACCAATAATCCTATTAAGTTACTTTTTCCGGTTCTGAGGGCACGGGCAAACACGTTAGGCGTATATTCCATCTCGCCGGCTTTTTGCAACACTTTTTCCTGTGTTTTTTTACTAATGCCATAAAGATCTCCTTTGCCATTAATAACCATCGAAACCAATGTTTTTGATACATTAAGCTCTTTGGCAATATCTTCTAACAATGTTTTTTTCATCCCCATGATTGTTTGGAATTATACCTGATAAACAAATATAGTAAATTCTAAACAAGTTTAGGAGAAAAACTAAAAGAATTAGATAATGTGTTTAATAACGCTTAAAATAGCAGGATATGAATTAGACAACACATTTTGTTTTATCTGTTCTTGTGTAAACCATTCTACTTTTTCAATATTTTCTTCCAATTGAGGTACCAGTAATCCTTCATGCTTGGTAGACATAGCGTACCAGTATGTTTTTTTAAGAGCATACGACCCTT
>JAEUTR010000475.1 GCA_016787365.1 Bacteroidia bacterium | reverse complement strand
TTTATAGCATCGTTAGCACTTGGTATAATTGTTTTGGCATTTAATAGTTCTTGTCAAAAAAATACAGATTGTAAGCTAGTTGTAACCGTTCATGATGAGGCTGGAAATGCCGTATCAGGAGCTGCCGTTAAATTATATGCTAATGTTAAAACGCCTACGGGATCAACAGTTGAGGCTGATTTAAAAGCTGAAGGTATTTCTGACGCTTCTGGTGCCAGTAATTATACATTTAAGTTACCAGCAATTTTAGATATTAAGGTAGTTACTTCCGGAGGTAAAGCAGGTGTGGGTATTGTTAAGTTAGAAGAAGGTAAATCAGTGGACAAGATTGTAACTGTTAAATAATTACATATTTTTTAAGAATTATAAATCCTCCATATTCGGGGGATTTTTAGTTTACAGGGATTTGTAAAATGTTACCAAATCTGAGGCCAGCAATTTATAATCAAAATGATTTTGTGCCAGTGCTCTCGCTGCATTTTGTAAATTATGTTTAAAATCAGTATTTGACAATAAATTAATAATAGCTTCTGCAAATGCATCTGCCGAATCAGCAATAATCATGTCTTTTTGTGAAGAGTAGGGAATGCCCTCTGCTCCGATACTGGTAGTAATAATAGCTTTACCGTATGCCAGACCTTCTACTAATTTTATCCTTAAACCACTTCCCGACCATACAGGCACTAACATAATATCATAGGTGCTATAAAATTCGGCAGAGTCTTTTACGTCATCAATAATGGTAATATTATCAGAAGCTAATTTTTTAAAGCGTTCTGGCATCCCTCTTCCTGCTAAAATTAACTTTGCATCGGGTTTTGTTTCTAAAACTTTCCCCCACACATTAGCCATTAGCCAATCAACAGCTTCTACATTAGGCATCCAGTCCATTGATGCAAAATGAAAAAGTGTATTTACTTTTTTTGGTTGAAGAATTTGTTTGTAGTTATTTAAATTAACACCTGTTAAGCAGGTATGAATTGGTGTTTTAGGACAAATAGATGATATGATTTTTTTATCTTCATCTGTAATGGTTACAATAGCATCTACTGTATTAAATGCATCAATTTCAAATGATTTTAACCGGTTATTTTGTAAAGTTAAATACGTTTTTTTTGCTTTGTTTTTTTCCTGTGTCAAATGCCTTTCCCATATTTGATGTTCAACATTATGACTTCTTAATACAATTTTTGCTTTTGAGTATTTTTTAATAGTTGGAATATACGTACACATAAAAACACCTTCAAGCTGAACAATATCAAACGTTTGAGCTTGTAGCTTTTTTATAAGTTGTTCTTCATATGCTTTATAAAAAAAACGACTGACAAAATAGGATTGAGCGGAAAATAAATTTAAAAAAGCACCCAAGGCACTGGTATCCGTATTTCTGTAAATGGATTTGTAATTTGTTTTTTGTTTAAAATCGGAAGGGATATTTTCTTCGGGTTTATAATGTTTTTTAGTATTAATAGCCAATAAGTGCAATTCAATACCATTATCAGCAATTCCTTCTGCAAGAGTACAAATAGCAATAGAACTCCCATCATTTGAAGGATAAGGCGCTTTATTACATAACTGAAGAATTTGCATGATGTGATTTATATGCCTTTTTTAAATAACTTTTTAATCGGGTCGGTATAAGATGTAAGGTCAAATAAAGCAGAATCTTTAGCTGCTTTAAAGGTTAAAAATATACCTAAAGGTAAAAACAACAATAGAGGAAACCATGTTCCAAATATAACAGTGTAAACGCCTTCAATTACCAAATCCTCATAAATAATAGATACCACGTAATATAATAAAAAGAATATCACGGCTACAACAACGGGTAATCCCATGCCTCCTTTACGAATAATGGCACCCAACGAAGCTCCTACAAAAAATAAAACAATACAGGCAAATGATATATTTATTTTTTTATGCCAGCCAATTAAATAATCAACTTTGGTATATTCTTTGGTTTTCACCTCATCGTTTATCGAATCAATAAAACTACTGGAACTCCTCACTAAATTTTGTGCGTTTTCAACACTTCTTCTAAATTCATCCTGATTTAAAGAAGCGTAAAATGTCTTAACGGGAGAGTGCGGTTTATTAAAGCTTGATGTCCGGATAGTTCTTGCTACAAAATAATTTGAAAACTGATAATAAAGGTTCATGTATTTTTTTTCAATTTCAATATTCATGGTATCAACCTCTTTCGAAATTTGCCATACATTCATCATTTCGTGATGTCCCTTAAACAACTCTTCTTCGGTTTGTTTCATTTTAAAACTACTCATGTCAACATTCACATTTAATTCTTTATAAATTAACTGCATGAGTGGGCGTGTTGTTTTGTGTTGCTCTTCCTGAATAATATCTTCATAGCGTGTGCCATTATGCAATTGCATTTGCAGATAATTGGTATCCGATGACGTTTTCATTTTACCACTATCGGCATAGAGTTGTATGTTATTTCCTACACCGTCAGAATGGTCGTATATATTTAAATTAAAAAGAGTTTGACCGTCTTTGCTTTTTTTTCCAACTTTAATAGTATATCCGTCTAACTGACTGTAGTAAACACCTTCCTTAACACTTAAAGTGGGTTTAGCCTGTCTAATGTCCCATAACATACGGGCAGATTTAAGAGTAATGGCCGGTAAAATAAAATTATTGAATACAAATGTTACGCCTGCTAAAAATACAATGAATATAAAAATAGGACGAATGATTTTAAACAATGATAATCCGGAAGATTTCATAGCTGCCAGTTCATAGTTTTCGGCCAGATTACCAAAGGTCATAATAGATGATAATAGAACAGCTAAAGGCATAGCTACCGGAATAAAGGTTAAAAAAGAGTAGGCAAAAAACTGGATTAATACCCAGGCACCCATTCCTTTACCAATGATATCGTCCATGTAAGTAAATACATGAATTAAAAAAAATACAAATACGCCTATAAACAGGGTAAGGAAAAATGGCGGTAAATACGCTTTTAGAAGATACTTATGTAATACTTTTGTTTCCAATATCAGGGCTAATTTAAAGTATATTTTTTAATGAGAAGTATACATTTTATATAAACTTTGTTATTTTTGTAAGATATGATTAATGGAAAAAAGATAGTTGTAGTATTGCCAGCATATAATGCTGCATTAACGTTAAAACGCACATATGATGAAATCCCTTTTGATATTGTGGATGATGTTGTGTTAGTGGATGATCATAGTACAGATAATACAACAGAGGTTGGAAGACAGCTAGGTATAAAACATGTTATCCGTCATGAGAAAAATAAAGGTTATGGCGGTAACCAAAAAACATGTTATGATAAGGCACTGGAAATTGGTGCTGATATTGTAATTATGCTGCATCCGGATTACCAGTATACGCCAAAATTAATTCACAGCATGAGTTATATGATTGCTAATGACTTGTATCCATCTGTTTTTGGTTCGCGTATTTTAGGAAAAGGAGCCTTAAAAGGTGGCATGCCTATGTATAAATACATCTTTAACCGTTGTTTAACCTTATCTCAGAATATTTTAATCAATCAAAAATTAAGCGAATATCATACAGGGTACAGAGCATTTAACCGCGAGATTTTAGAAACGATTAGTTATCACGAAAATTCGGATGATTTTGTATTTGATAATCAAATGATTTCGCAAATATTTTATGCCGGTTTTCAGATTGCAGAAATTACCTGTCCTACAAAATATTTCCCCGAAGCAAGTTCTATTAATTTCAGAAGAAGTATGAAGTATGGTTTGGGAGTTTTAGGTGTATCGTTTATCCATTTTTTTAACAGACTTGGTTTAGCAAAAAGCAGAATTTATATCCGAAAAAAATAATTTAATTTTTTATCATGAGGTTTACAAATATAATTGCCTTAGCATTATTGGTTATTTTAATGCCTTCATGTAAATCCTGTAAGGATAAAAAATCAGAAGAAGAATCTCCCGAAATTACTGAAAATGGACCTACTGCCGAAAATACTTTAGGATTTGGTGTTTTAAATAAAGTAAAAGGTATCTGGAATGGCCCTGTTACATCCACCACGCCATTAGGCGGTTATCCTGAATGGATTGTTGATTTTAGACCAATTACCGAAAATCAGATTTCTGCAAAAAACGAATTGGATACCATGAATGATATATTCTTGTCTTTTTTTATTGCCAAATACAACAATCAGTATAAAGTTGCTTTTAGAAACGGTGGTTCTTTTGGAAGCAGAAAACGGGTTTCTTATTTTTTAGCGGATAGTGTTTCAGAAACCGCCAATCAATCGTTTTATAAATTTACAGAAATTATAAAAGGAAAAACCAGAGCTTATACTGAGGTTATCAGAAAAGCGGATAGTTTAATTATTAAGTCTTACACCAATAATTACAACAGTTTGCCAACTTCTGCTCCGCATATGGCGTGGAAAGCCAAGCTACAGGATACCACATCTGCTACAAATGCCGTTACACATTTTAATTTTCCTAAAAAAACGCAAACCATTGATTTTTCGTCTGTGTTTGCAGGGCAAAGCGAAGCAGTATTTTACAGTGGTTCTAATTTAAGTGCCGATCCTTACCCGGAAACTGCTCAGCCGTATTTAGGTAAAACAACTGTAAATTATACCTATGATGGTGCACATACTCCTTCATCATCCAAAAAAACATTATTAATTATCATGACCCAACCTTTGTTTAGTGGACCTGTTCCCAACACGGCTAATTTAAAATACCGCTCACGCTATGTTATTTTAGATGCAACCAATCAAAGTTTTGTGTTTAACTATATGCATCCGGGTTCGTATTATGTGTATGCTTTATACGATAATGATGGGAATTTAACTGCCAGTAGCGGCGATTGGTTAAGTACTGCCAATACTCCGTTTACTTTAACGGCATTGGGAACAACAACCGTTAGTCCGCAAATTAACTTCACAATACCTTAGTGGGTTTTGTTAGTTTAATTTACGGTGTTACACTATTATTTAATTGTAGTTCAAGAGTTAAAGCACTTATATCTTTATGCTTTTCTAAAAGATAAGCCCTAATACCCGTTTTTAAAGCGCCTTCAACATGTTGTGGCGAATCGTCAATAAACAAGGTTTGATTTGCCACAAGGTTATGTTGCTGTAACACAAAATCAAAAATCTCGGCATCGGGTTTCCGCATGCCTATGCGACAGGAGTAATATACCTTTTCGAAAAAAGGTTCCAGATTTTTGTAACCGTGTTGTTTTTGTAAATCAGCTTCAAAGCGGTTAATATGAGATTCGTTGGTATTACTGAGTAAAAACAAGCGGTATTTTGTTTTAAGATTGCTTAATAATTGTAGGCGATGAATAGGAAAATCAAGTAACATCGCATTCCAGGCATCCAGTATTTGGGTGGACGACACCTGAGGTTTTAAATGACTTTTTAATTGCTCAATAAATTCATTTTCAGTTATTTCACCTTTATCAAATTGGTCGAATAGGGGAGATTGCTGCAATTGCGTATAGACCGATTCAAAAGGTTTTGAAGAAAGTTTATTAAACTCCATAATGGTTTTAGGGATATCAAGGTTAATGATAACACCACCAAGGTCGAAAATTATATTTTTTATTTCGCTCACAATATTTTGTTTATGTGCTACAAATATATATTTTTGCAGCCTTACTCTGAAGTTAAATTCAGAATGCTCCTATAGCTCATTCGGTTAGAGCAACTGACTCATAATCAGTAGGTGCCTGGTTCGATTCCAGGTGGGAGCACCTAAAAACACAAAAGCCCCGAATCACTAATTATTCGGGGCTTTTGGATGAATAGATTGATCTTTTAGAACTGTTTTTTTCTTATTGCCCGGTAGTAAAAAATCGGAAAAATCAATAATGTAAATACGGTTGCAGTAACCAATCCTCCAATAATGACAATAGCTAATGGTTTTTGAGATTCAGACCCTATACCTGAGGATAACGCAGCGGGTAGTAAACCAATTGCAGCCATTAAGGCAGTCATTATTACCGGACGGGTTCTGTTTTTTACCCCGTTAAAAATAGCATCTGTTATTGCCATTTTTCGAGAGAGATTATTTTGAAATTCTGAAATTAAAATTACACCGTTTTGAATACAAATGCCAAATAATGCAATAAAACCAACACCTGCTGAAATCCCAAAATTCATATGAGTGATGTGTAATGCAATAATACCTCCTATTAAAGCAAAAGGAACATTAGTTAATACTAATAATGAGTCTTTTATATTGCCAAACATAACAAATAACAATACAAAAATTAAAATTAAACTGATTGGTACAACCTGAGACAGGCGGTTAGTTGCTCTTACCTGATTTTCAAATTCTCCAGTCCAACCAATACTATAACCTGTTTGTAGTTTAATATTGGTATTTACCTTTTGTTGGGCATCTGCAATAGTACTGCCTAAATCACGTTCACGAATTGAAAATTTTACTCCAATAAAACGTTTTGTATTATCGCGATAAATAAAAGCAGGGCCTGTGACTGTTTTCACCGTTGCTATTTCTTTTAAAGGAATAGAACCACCTCGTAACGTAGGAACCATTAAATTCATAATATCTTCTTCGTTTTTACGATAATCTTTTTGATACCTTACTCTTATATCAAATTTACGTTCACCTTCATATTTCTGAGTAGCCGTTTTTCCGCCAATTGCCATTTCAATTAGGCTTTGAGCTTCTGATTTTTGAACTCCGTAAATTGCCATTTTTTCTTCGTCGAACAATACACTTATTTCTGGCTGACCTAAATTTCTAAGAATACCAACGTCTTTAATTCCTTCTACATTTTTAATTTGAGAAATTACCTGATTGGCAATTTCATCCAGTTTATCAAGATCATCTCCAAATATTTTTACGGCATTAGAGGCGTTTATTCCTGCTACTGATTCTGCAACATTATCAATAATAGGCTGAGAGTAATTGTAAACGATACCCTGATAATTTTTTAATCGTTTATCCATTTCTTCCACTAAATCATCCATAGTAATTTTTCTTTTCCAATCATCTTTTGGTTTAAGATTCACTTGCATCTGCACATAATAAAACCCGCTTGGATCTGTCCCGTCATTACTTCTTCCTGTTTGAGATAAAACACCATTTACTTCAGGAAAAGATATTAATTCGCTGCGTAGGGTAGAAACCATTTTAACTGTTTCATCCAACGAATAACTCATAGGCATTTTTGCCTCTACCCACAAAGCACCTTCGTTTAGTTGAGGCAAAAATTCTGTACCTAAAAATTTAGTAGAAAAAATTGTTAATGCAAATAATACTAAAGAGACAGTAATACTTATTTTTTTATTAGCAAATGT
>JAEUTR010000437.1 GCA_016787365.1 Bacteroidia bacterium | reverse complement strand
ATTTAAAAGAATGGCTAACGTCAGATATTTTATTTTAGGAATGATTTTAATTATTGTTTTATTTTATTTCTTTAGTATTGATGGCGGTGGAACAAACGATGTTAAAGATCAGGCTATATGGGTAAGAACAGTTTGGTTTTCGTTTATAAGTTTGTTTGTAGCTATCGTTATTCCATTTTTCTATCATTCACCCATATATGCGCCTAAGCCTAATTCAAATCAATTTTTTAGATGGATAATAACTTGGATAAGTCTATTGTCTTATCCAGTTTATCTTATTCACGCAGAAACGTATCAATACTTAGACTCTCATTTTGAAATGTTTTCATCTATGAATCATATTCTTAAATTTATAATTCAAAACATAATAGTAGTTTTAATAGGGGGGCTATTATTTAAGTACATTGATAAACCTGTTCTTGATTATAGAAACAAATTTTTAAAACGTAGTAAAATATAAACATAATAAAATCCACATATGAAACTAATTGATTTTTTAAACGGGTATTCTTCTGACAAAATAATTAGGCCATACATGATTGCTGAAGCAGGCGTGAATCATGAAGGGTCTATGGATTTGGCGAAACGTTTAATTGATGAGGCAGCCGAAGGAGGTGCTCATGCTATTAAATTTCAAACGTATAGAGCTGATACTATTGCTAGTAAGGATAGTCCTTATTATTGGGATATTACAAAGGAACCAACTCGTTCACAACATGAGTTATTTAAGAAATACGATAAATTTTGGAAAAAAGAATATGAAGAACTAAAGGTATATTGCGATAAAGGCGGCATAGAATTTATGAGTACACCATTTGATGCAGAAAGTGCTATCTTCTTAAATGATTTAATGCCTGTTTTTAAAATATCTTCATCAGATATTACCAATTTTAATTTTATTGAACAACAATGTGCATTTAATAAACCTATTATTCTATCGACTGGTGCTTCACATTTATGGGAAGTTCAGGAAGCGGTTGATATTATCGAAAAACACGGTAATAAATTATGTTTAATGCATTGCGTGTTAAATTATCCAACGCCTAATAAAAATGCCAATTTGGGAATGATCTGGGATCTCAAGAAAAAATTCCCATCACATGTTCCAGGGTATAGTGATCATACTTTGCCGCAATCTATGGAGGTTATTCATTCGTCTGTATTGCTTGGTGCCGCAGTCATCGAAAAACACTTTACACATGATAAATCTTTACCCGGAAATGATCATTATCATGCAATGGATAAGAATGATTTGAAAGAATTTTGGAGAAGATGGGAATTTACGGAACAATTATTAGGATCTTTTAAATTAGAGGCTCTTGCAGATGAAGAACCTGCGCGTAAAAATGCCAGAAGAAGTCTTGTAGCGGCTAAAGACATTCCCGAAGGTAAAGTAGTTGAAACTTCTGATTTAACATGGAAACGTCCGGCTCATGGCATTAGTGCAAAATTTTACAATGATCTTGTTGGAAAAAAATCGTTACGTGTAATTAAAGAAGATGAAGTATTAAAATGGAATATGTTCGAGTAAACTAATGAATAAAAAATTTCTTTTCATTACACATCTTTCGCCGGTGTCAATTCGTTCAAGCCTTAGGCAGGGAATGATTGATTCTATGAAAAAATCTTTATATAACCAAACGTATACAAATTGGAAGGCTTTGTGGATTGGGGAACAGGATCTTGAAAATGATAAGATTAAAGAAGTAGCTGTAAAGGATAAAAAAGAATTATCGGAAATTTATTTAAGAGATGATGTCTTAAAATATATAAGTGATTGTGATTATGTTGTTAAATTAGATGATGATGATATTATTTTGCCTGATACATTGGAAATAGCATCATATCTCAGTTTTGATATGTACTGTGATAGGTTTCATACTTTTTATGATATTACCAGTGGCACCGTAACTCAGCAAGAAAGAAGCTGGATTGCAAGTACATGTATTCATAAAAAGGAGCATGCTTTTTTAAATAGAGATGGAAAAGAGTTGGCACATAATTTTATTCATTCATTATTTTACGGAGAACATGGAAAAGATTGGATAAGTTATTATAAAAACAAAAACATTGTTTATGCGAATCCGAAAAATCCTGTTTATGTAAGGGTGTTGTCACCAACATCAATTACTGCCGGAGCGAAAAAATTTCCAGTTAAATCAATAGAAGATATTGATATGAAACATTATTATACTTACTTAAAACAATTTGGCGTATGGAGAAATATAAAATTAAATCAATTTGAATTATTTGGAAAAGACTTGTCAATTAGCTGGTTTAATTTTTCAAATTTGAAACAATCGCCAATTCAAGGAATTACATTTTTTGAGAAAGTAAAAGCTAAACTAAAAACCTACTTAAAATGATGGAAAAGGAACTTGAAGTTTATTTTGATAAACTCTGGCCAATATGCAGAAGCATTACTGGAGATGGGCTGCGGGATTCACTTAATATTTTACAAGACTTAATCCCTTTATCATTAACAGAAGTTCCCACCGGTACTGAAGTATTTGATTGGAATATTCCAAAGGAATGGAATATTAAGGATGCTTATATTATATGCCCAAATGGGAATAAGATAGCCGATTTTAAAATTAATAATTTACATATTGTTAATTATTCTATTCCTGTTAATTTAGAACTATCATTCGATGACTTGAAAAGTCATTTGCATTATATAAAGGAGATGCCGGATGCTATTCCATATATTACGTCGTATTATAAAGAAACTTGGGGTTTTTGTATGACCTATAATGAGTTTAAAAGCCTT
>JAEUTR010000121.1 GCA_016787365.1 Bacteroidia bacterium | reverse complement strand
GATCAAAAAAACCTTTCAACGATACTCCTGCCATTTTCTCGCAAGTTGATATGATGTCTTGTTCAGAATAGCCTTTATTTTTCTTTCCAAACTCATTATATAACTCTCTGCAAACATCACTTAAGCCTTTTTGGTGATTGGTGTGTTTCATAATTTGAACATCCAACATCAACGCAATTAAGTTCCCTTCATCATAAATAGAAGTTTTACGATATGGTGCGCCTGGGACATAACCATCCAACCAAGTATCCCAGCTCGAATGAGCAACTGATAAATTAAACCGTCCGTAATTATGAAAATGCTTTGTTAATCGTTCTTCTAAAGTTCCAAAATACTCCTGAGTGTTAAATACACCACTTGTTAAAAGCAATAAATCTCCGTAATAAGTCGTAAAACCTTCATATACATAACCGGTACGCGCATAATTTTCTTTCGTAAAATCATAAGGTAACATTTCAACCGGACGAATGTATTTGATATTCCAAGTATGAAATAATTCGTGACAAGAAACACCTAAAATATCTTCGTAGGTTTTTCCTTTATTAACGTTATAGCCAGGACCAATAGCAATAACCGTTGATTTTTGATGCTCAACGCCATGATAAAACTTAAACGGTACTATTTGAAATAAGAAATGATATTCTGTAACTGGAAATCCTCCCCAAAAGTTCAAAGAAGTTTGAGTGAACTTAGTGAAATCTGTTTTTATTTTTTCGAAATCAGGTTTACATTCACCTACAAAATGCAACCAAAACTTAATACCATTTACTGTATAAAAATCGGATTGCAAATTAGCACTTGCCATAATAGGACTATCCGCCAACTCATCAAATGAAACAGCTGTTAGCACTTTACCTGTCTGTTTTAAAGAAGTAGCAATTTTATAAGTATCCGGAATTTCTAACTCCACTGTATGTTCTTCATTTACTCGATTTGGGACGTACATACATAAATGCACTGGGTTTACATACAGCTGTGTATCATCCGCATAACAATTACCTGCATTTATCTCCGAAGTATGATAGCTATAAGTTACCTTCACTTTTTTAGATCCATTGGTTTCAACTGCCCATAAATCTTTGGTAGACTTTTGGTAAGATAATGGTTTATCATTCTCGTCAAAAGCATCTACTCTTTTTACATTTTTAGCAAAATTGCCCAATTCGTAACGTCCAGGACGCCAAGCCGGTAATTGTAATTCTAAAGTTGGGGTGTTGATATTATCAATAGTTAAATCAATATATATATAATGAGAACTAGGATTTTTAAGGTATAATTTATAGTGAATCATAATCAAAATTTGGCTCTAAATTAAATAAAAACGAATTATATTTACCGTAATAATGAAGTTAGTTTTCATATTTATTTTATTAGGGTTTACATGCTTTTCGCAGGTAAATGATTCGTTATTATATCAAACCCAACACATTGAAAACGACACCGAAAGAGTCAATCAATTATATAAAATTGGTTTTGACATCAGAAATAACGATCCTGAAATGAGTTATGAGTTTGCAAAAGTTTGCGAGCAAGAAGCATTAAAATCTAACTCCCCCAAACATTTAGCAAAAGCATTTAATTTATTAGGAGTTCTATATTATAAAAAAGGCAATTTCACTAAAGCTCTCAATTACCAAAAACAAGCTTTAACACTAAATCAATCCATTAATAACGAAACAGGAATTGCCATTAATCATACCAATTTAGGAAATATTTACAGCGATATAAATTATTTACAATTAGCCGAACAATCTTATTTACAAGCACTTCAAGCTTACAACAAAACAGGTAACACTCTTCACATTGTTCGTAGTTTAATTAATTTGGGTGTTTTAAAATATAATCAAAAGCAATATAACGCCGCTATTAAACAGTTTGAAGAAGCTTTGGGCTACGCTAGTAATATTGGAGAAAATGAATTAGTAGCCTCATGCTACAATAATATTGGAACCATTCTAAGAGAACAAAACAAATTAGACAGTGCCCTGCTCTATTTAGAAGAAAGTTTAAAAATAAGACAACTCATTGATAATGAATTTGAGCTAGCTGATAGTTATAACAACATTGCTTTAGTCTTTATAAAACAAAAAAACTTTAGTCAAGCTGCAAATTACATTTTGTTAGCCGATGAAATTATCACTAAATATGACTATACTGAAGCCTTGTTGGAACTGTATCATACTCGTTCCTTATTTTTTGAAGCTCAACAAAATTTTGAAGAAGCCAATATTTGGCTAAAAAAACATTACGCCCTAAAAGACAGCATTCAAACTCTTGAAAAAAACTTAATAGAATTAGAATTTTCAACCAATCAAGAAACTCTAAAGTCAGAAAAAATGGCAACAAATCATTTACATAATTTATGGTTATTAATATCATGCTTAGTGATGTTAGTTGGTATTCCATTATTTTTAATTCGATATAAAAGATGAGTAAGAAAGATAAGTCTTCAACAGGCTCAGATGCCAAAACTAGAGTAAATGTGGTTTACTCTACCAACCCAAACTTTAGTTATCAAAACGAAGAAGATGATGTTCAAGAAACATTACCTCCTCAGCAACAAAATTTAAAGTTATTTTTAGATCGAATTGGTGGCGGAAAATTAGTGACCCGCATTAGTGGTTTTGTTGGAACAGAAGATGACTTAAACGATTTGGCTAAAACCTTAAAACAAAAATGTGGCGTTGGCGGTAACTCCAAAGACGGTAATATTTTGATTCAAGGTGACAACCGCGACAAACTATTAGACCTATTGACTAAAGCGAACTATAAAGCCAAAAAAGCAGGAGGTTAATTTAATCTGTAATTTTTACAAATAATTGAATTATACAGTAAAAATCCCGATATTAGAAACTCTAAAACTAAACCACTATGAATGCATTTGTTGAAATTTTAAAAATCTTAATTCCAGCTGGAGCTGTTTTTGCTGCTGCTTATTTATTAGTAAAACGTTTTTTAGATAACGATCAAAAAAGACGTGAACATGAATTAAAAAAATCAGCTCAAGGAACCATTACACCATTAAAAATTCAGGCTTATGAACGTATTGTTATTTTCCTAGAACGTATTAATCCAAATAGCTTAGTGATTCGTGTTAATAAAAACGGAATGTCTGCTCGTCAGTTACATCAAGAATTAGTAGCCGCCGTAAAATCAGAGTATGAACATAACTTATCTCAACAAATATACATCTCAGCTGGCGCTTGGGAATTAGTTAAAACATCTAAGGAAGAAATCATTCAATTAATTAATATCTCTTCATCTAAGGTAGCTGCTGATGCCAATAGCTCTGAACTAGCGATGATGATCTTAAATATTTGTGCTAACCTGGGCAAAAAATTACCTAGCGATGTAGCTATTGATTATATCAAAAAAGAAATTTCTCAAAATTTTTAATCAGTTAGCTTGTCACGCTGAGCGGAGTCGAAGCGCGTCAACATAAAATAAGTACCATGCAAAAATTATTTACCGAATTCAATTCTACAACGGCTGCTCAATGGAAAGAGCAATTAGTAAAAGATTTAAAAGGCATTGATTACAATACATTGGTTTGGAAAACAAACTCCGGAATTGATGTCCAACCTTTTTATACGAAAGAAAATTTAAATACAAACCCATCTCCTATTTTTACAAAAAACGATTGGGCCATTTGTGAAAACATTTTTGTATCGGATGCTAAGACAGCCAATGCTCAAGCCTTAAATGCTTTACAAAACGGCGCTTCAGGCTTAGTATTTCATATTACCCAAAAAACGGATTTTGCTACTTTGTTAAATGGTATTTTACTACAACACATTTACTCTTTGTTTATGGTAAAATCTGAATTTGAAAAAGAACTAACTTCTTTTTTAAGTTCTGTTCAATCAGGCAACTCTTGCTTTGTTGAATGCGATACAACATTAGAAGGAAAAGTTGAATTACATCATTCTTCATCTATTTGTATAAATACCAATTTGTATCAGGAAGCCGGATCGAACACTGTAAATGAATTAGCATTTTCTATCGCTCACTTAAATGAATATTTAAATATTGCTTCATCATCCGTTAAAACTATTCATTTAAATGTTTCTGTTGGTGGCGATTTCTTTATGGAAATAGCTAAGTTAAGAGCCTTAAGAAAATTGACGAACTTCTTGTTAAGTCAATATAATATTAAAGCTACGATTCACATTCATGCACAAACAACTTTAATTAACAAGAGTGTTGTAGATAGTTACAATAATATGCTACGCTCTACTACCGAAGCTATGAGTGCTTCAATTGGAGGAGCAAACAGTATTGTGGTATTACCTTTTGATGCAGAGTTTAATTCACAAAATGATTTTAGTTCTCGTATGGCTCGTAACCAACAATTAATTTTAAAAGACGAAAGTTATTTAAACATTGTTGCAGATATGGCTGCTGGATCATACTATATCGAAACATTAACTGAAACGCTTTGTGAAAAAGCTTGGGAACAATTTAAAGTGATTGAATCGAAAGGTGGATTATTAGCTTGTTTAAAATCAAACTATGTTCAAGATATCATTTCTAAAGATGCTGAAACATTAATTCAGCAATTTAAAGAAGGAAAATTAGTATTAGTAGGCGTTAATAAATTCCAAAACAAAAACGAAGAAGTGAAATCCGTAAAAAGAAAAAACACTGTTCATTCGTCAGGAATTAAAGCCATTAATTTGAGTGAATCTTTAGAAAAACAATTAGCCAATTAATCATGAGAAAAGATTTTTCAAACATATCATATCAAAGTTCTAATGTCGCGCTGATCGGAGTCGAAGCGTCTGAAAAATTTACCACAGCAGAACAAATTACCTTAAATACATCATACACTTTAGCAGACACTAAAGACTTTGAACACTTAAATTTTGGAGCAGGAACACCACCATTTTTACGTGGGCCCTACTCTAGTATGTATGTTCAAAATCCTTGGACAGTTCGTCAGTATGCTGGTTTTAGTACAGCCGAAGAAAGTAACGCCTTCTATCGTCGTAACCTAGCAGCGGGACAAAAAGGGTTATCCGTTGCATTCGACTTAGCTACTCACCGTGGTTATGATAGCGATCATGAACGTGTAGTTGGAGATGTTGGTAAAGCTGGTGTGGCCATTGACTCTATTTTGGATATGAAAGTATTATTCGATCAAATTCCACTCGACCAAATGAGTGTGAGTATGACCATGAATGGTGCTGTATTACCCATCTTAGCGTTTTATATTGTAGCCGCCGAAGAACAAGGTGTTTCAATGGATAAACTTTCTGGTACAATTCAAAACGATATTTTAAAAGAATTCATGGTGCGTAATACTTACATTTATCCACCAGAGCAATCGATGAAAATTATTGCGGATATTTTTGAATTCACTTCTCAAAAAATGCCGAAGTTTAATTCTATTTCAATTAGTGGTTACCACATGCAAGAAGCTGGTGCAACAGCTGATATTGAATTAGCTTACACTTTAGCAGATGGATTAGAATATATTAGAACCGGAATTAAAGCAGGATTAGACATTGATGCCTTCGCTCCTCGTTTATCATTTTTCTGGGCTATAGGCATGAACCATTTTATGGAGATTGCTAAAATGCGTGCTGGCCGTATGCTTTGGGCAAAGATGGTAAAACAGTTCAATCCAAAATCAGCTAAGTCAATGGCTTTACGAACACATTGCCAAACCAGCGGTTGGAGTTTAACTGAACAAGATCCTTTTAATAATGTGACTCGTACTTGTGTGGAAGCTTTAGCAGCGGCTATGGGACATACACAAAGTTTACATACCAATGCCTTAGATGAAGCCATAGCTTTACCAACCGATTTTAGTGCTCGTATTGCCCGTAACACACAATTGTTTTTACAAAACGAAACAAATGTTTGTAAAGTAGTTGACCCTTGGGCTGGTTCTTATTATGTTGAAACCTTAACTCACGAATTAGCTCATAAGGCTTGGGAATTAATTGAAGAAGTGGAGAAGTTAGGTGGCATGGCAAAAGCCATCGAAACAGGAATTCCTAAAATGCGTATTGAAGAAGCAGCTGCACGCAAACAAGCTCGCATCGACGGAGGAAAAGATATTATTGTTGGCGTGAACTTATACCAAACTAACGAAAAAACAAACATCGATATTTTAGATGTTGATAATGCCAAAGTTAGAACACAACAACTAGAGCGTTTAGCAAAATTAAAAGCAGAACGCAATCCTAAAGAAGTAGAAGCGGCTTTAGCTGCATTAACAGAAGCAGCAAAAACAGGGAAAGGAAATTTATTAGAATTAGCGATTAATGCCGCTCGTGTGCGTTGTAGTTTAGGAGAGATTTCTTACGCCTTGGAAGTTGTATTTGGAAGATATAAAGCGAACATCAGAAGTATTGCTGGTGTTTACAGTAAAGAAATTAGTATGGATAAAAACTTTTTGAAAGCAAAAGAATTAGCCGACAAATTTGCTGAAATGGATGGTCGTCGCCCACGTATTATGATTGCGAAAATGGGGCAAGATGGACACGATAGAGGTGCCAAGGTAATCTCTACTAGTTTTGCAGACATGGGATTTGATGTGGACATTGGACCATTATTTCAAACACCTGCTGAAGCAGCTAAACAAGCGGTAGAAAACGATGTGCATGTATTAGGTGTATCATCTCTAGCAGCAGGTCATAAAACCTTAATTCCTCAAGTGATTGAAGAACTAAAAAAATATGGCAGAGAAGATATTATGGTAATTGCTGGAGGAGTGATCCCTCAGCAAGATTATGATTTCTTATACAAAGCCGGTGTATCAGGCGTATTTGGACCAGGCACTGTGATTAGTATTTCGGCCATTGATATTTTAGAGAAATTAATTGAGAAGAATAAATAAGTAAATGTCAAAAGGACTAACCACTATATTATTGCTTTTAGCCTCCAACACGTTTATGACCATTGCCTGGTATGGGCATCTGAAATTTAAAAACGTAGGAATGATTGCCGCTATTTTAATAAGTTGGGGAATTGCCCTATTAGAGTATAGTTTGATGGTTCCTGCTAATAAAATTGGAAGTAATATTAATGGCGGACCATTTAACATGTTTCAATTAAAAATTATTCAAGAAGTGGTTTCTATTAGTGTATTTGTGATATTTACTTTATTGGTTTTTAAAACAGAAACCTTACGTTGGAATCACATCATTGGTTTTTTATGTTTATTTGTAGCCGTTTATTTCTTTTTTAAAAAGTAAACAAATGATTATTTCTAGATGATTATTTTCTTAACATAAAAATCAAATATCAGGTATTTTTTAATTTTTGATAATCAAACATTAACAATTCCTTCTTACTTGCATTTTTTTGAAGAGTTAACTTAGTAAAATGCAAGTTACTCTCAAAGATTACATTGCCAAAAATTCTATTTCTACAACAAAAAAATTGGCTTTAAGCATTGGATCATTAGCTCTAATAGCTTTTCTAATTATCGAATCATCTAACAAAGGTGATTTTCATATTTTTTTGGAAGCATCCAAAAGTCTTATAAACGGAGAAAACATATATGAAAAAACCTATTTTGATGGATATCACTACTTTTATTCTATTTTATTTACACTACTCATTTATCCTTTATCTTTTCTACCAATACATTTAGCGGTATTTCTATGGCTTTGTTTGAATGTGTTTTTTATCTATAGATTATGTATTACACTTAATAAGTTATTACCGCTATACTTATTATCTCACAAACTCAAAAAATGGTTTTGGATTTTAATTTGTGGATTTAGCTTACGATTAATCTGGGAAAATTTACATGTAGCTCAAATCACAATTTTCTTACTGTATCTATGTCTAGAAGGTATCTACCTGATTTATCATAAAAAAACAGTGATGGGAGCAATGTTAATTGCATTGGGCATTAATATCAAACTATTGCCATTTGTACTTTTACCATACCTATTATATAGAGGAAAGTTTAAAGCAGCCGCACTAGTGGTATTATTTAGTGTTATTTTTTTGTTCGCTCCAATCTTATTTATCGGACAAGACGAATTTGAAATTCTTATGACAACATGGATTAACCTTATCAATCCGTTAAATACAAAACATGTGTTAGATGTTGAAGAAAGAAGTTTTCATAGTTTAACCACTCTATTATCTACATTGTTTATTGAAAATGTACCTGATATATATGCCTTAAAAATTAAAAGAAACATTACGGATGTAAGCATTGAAACCCTCACTAGAATTATTGCCTTCACAAGGTTAGTATTAATAACCTTTACTTTATATTTTTTACGAAGCAAGCCTTTAAAAAAGATTAAAAATCCTTTACATCGCTACTGGGAAACTAGTTATATTTTGTGTGTAATTCCTTTAATTTTCCCTCATCAGCAACACTATGCATTTTTATTTATGATACCGGCGTATTCATACTGCATCTATGATCTGTTACAATATTATAAGTATCTATCTGTAATAAAAAGATATACCATTATTATACTTCTTAGTATTATATATTTATTGGTTAATCTGAAACTTTTACTTGGCAACTATAACGAGTATTATGAACATTTTAAAATTCTAACTTACGGCGCAATTGTTTTACTAATCACACTTAGCAACTTAATTCCTCACAAAAGGCTGAAAAACAGTTAATTTTATTTTAAAACAACTTAGGTATAATTTCTTTTTTTACTGTAAATTCAAGCAGTGAAAGAAGTAACACAAATACTCACCGATTTAAAACGAAAAATCTTTAAACCCGTTTATTTTTTAAGCGGCGAAGAAGCCTACTATATTGATTTAATTAGTGATTATATTGAAAAAAATGTATTAGACGAAAGCGAACAAGAATTCAATCAAACCATTTTATACGGAAAAGATATTGATTTAAATGCTATCATATCTGCTGCTAAGCGGTTTCCGATGATGAGTGAATATCAGGTTGTTATTGTAAAAGAAGCGCAAAACTTAAAAGAATTGGGAAAAAGTTCGGGTGGAGATGATGACGACGAAGTTGAAACAAAGAGTAAAAAATCAACAGGTTCAAGCAATGCATTAGCTTCTTATTTGTTGCAACCACAGCCTTCAACCATTTTAGTATTTTGTTATAAGTATAAAACCTTAGATAAACGAAGTGCCGTTTATAAATCACTTCAAAAAAACCATGTCTTTTTAGAAACTAAAAAGATGTACGACAACCAAATTCCCGAATGGATTACATCCTATGTTCAGGAAAAGAAATTTAAAATTGGCCCTAAAGCCTCCTTTCTATTAGCGGAATTTTTAGGAAACGATTTATCAAAAATTACCAATGAAGTTGAAAAATTATTTATCAACTTAAAAGAAGGTGATGAAATAACTCCGGATGCCGTGCAGGATAACATTGGCATTAGTAAAGAATTTAATGTATTTGAATTACAGGATGCCCTTGCCAAAAAAGATATTTTAAAAGCAAATCGTATCATCAATTATTTTTCAAGTAACGAAAAAGAACATCCGGCGGTCATGACATTAAGTACATTGTACGGGTATTTCTCTAAAATATTAGTGTATCATTTTTCTCCTGATAAATCAAAATTTGCCGTAGCCCAAACTTTAGGCGTAAACCCATTTTTTGTAGATGGCTACGCTAAAGCCGCTCAAAATTATGGAACTGCAAAACTAAAAGCCATTTTTAGTTATCTAAAAGAATATGATTTAAAAACGAAAGGCGTTGACAATAGCGGTGTAAATAATGGAGAGTTAATGAAGGAATTAATATTTAAAATTTTGCATTAAACGATTTATGATTTCAAAAAAGATACTTTTTGTTTTTTTTATTTTTCAATTAAATTTTTCTTTTTCCCAATTT
>JAEUTR010000429.1 GCA_016787365.1 Bacteroidia bacterium | reverse complement strand
TATCCTGAATTGTCTGAAAAAATCGTTGCTCAAAATTCAATGGAATCTGTCGAAAATAGCTCAATATCGGGATTACTGACCGGAATGAGGGAATACCTCGAAAGTCCTGAATGGAAACGCCAGACACAACTTAGAGATATCCGAAATCCACAAGGAGGGGACAAAGAACATGATATCGAAAGATAATTTGATAGTATTTATTAATCAGCCCGAAGAGGAAACAGGCTCTGCGGAAGCGCAACTTGTCAGCAATACGGTTGATGGATATACGGTAAGTATATTACAAGAGCGGTTTCGACCGCTCTTTTTTAATTATCGGTATTCAATATTGGCTTAAAAACTTATAAAACAATTAATTATATTCAATGTCCAAGATAAGTAATTCTATGCATTCCATACCATTACTTACTTTATCGAAATTAAACTTAGCAATGATAATCAGAAATTTTCATAAGATAAATAAAAATAGTAAACTCGTTTGTATAGTAATTTTTATGTCATACAACTTTGTTGTAGAAGCTCAAAATCAAAAAAACTCTGGCAGCGTAAACAATGAAAATATATTGAATTTCAACAATTCAGATTTAAGAAATGCAATTATTATAGGAGGAGATCAAATCAATAATTATTACTTAGGTTTAGATAGTTTTCAAAAGAGAAAACTGGATTCATTAAACTTTACAATTAAGTTATTGTCTGCAGAAATATCAAAGTATGATGCATTATTTGAGACAAATGAAATATATAAAGATACCATTCTGAATTTAATAAGAATATTGAGCAGAAATCAAAGGAAAATTGAAACTTTACAAAAAATGAATGATTCAGTAATGCAATCAAAAAAAGGGGATGAACTTGTTCGAGACAATCTAATCAAAGAGTATAATAGAAAACTAGATGAGAAGTGGGGAGATTTTTGGGTGGCTAATCCAAATTTTGATCCAAATAGCAATATTCAATGTGTCAATATGTTAGAAAAGACCAAAGGTGAGACTTATACTAATAGATACAGCGCATACTCGGTTCAAACACCTTTATTTTCAGGTTGTAATGAATGTGTTAGAAGATATCCTGGTGAATGGCAGGGTATTAATATAAATGGAGTGGCTTATAACTTTGGAACTCCTGCATTTGAAAATTTGACTATTCATATTCCTAAACATGGACCAATAAGTATTATTGATTTAAGAACAATGTATGCAGAATATTGGTATTTGGTAAATAATAGGGTTGAATATGTCGATAAACCATTTGAGAAATATTTAGCTAAAAAAAATGGACTTAAAGACACAATTAATATTATTGAAGAGTGCAAAAGTCAAAATGGGATTCTGATACTAAGCAATAAAAGTAATAGACATATATATATACTTGTTGACGGAATAAGTTATTCTATAAATCCAGGTGAATTAAATAAATATAAATTGGAATTAAATCCAGGATATCACCAAATAAAGGTTTATGTAGGTACTGATTATACAGCACTGGGTGCACCAGTTTACGATAGCCAAATTTATGTTAATAAATGTGGAGAGCATAGATTTGATTATTCAGGTTGATTGTAACATTTAAGTATATTTGATACTAAATTAAACCATTCCATTACTTGATTGTGTCTTTGTTAATATTATAAACGTTACCTCCAATTATAGTAGCACCTTGAATATTAGAATTGTCAATATTTATTTGATTGCCATTAACCTTGTCTGTATTTTTCGTTTTTTCACTAACAGAACTATTCTTTTTTGTATAATCAAAATTGTGTTTTTTGGATTGATTTATTAATGGGTCATTTTGCCTATCCTTCTTTAAACTGTCAAAATTGGGCTTGGAAGACACTGTAATGTTTGAATCCATTTTATCAACATATTTGTTTGATTGAGGAGTAGATACGGAATTTCTATCTTTGTTATAAAGAAAATAAAAATAGATACTTGTCAAAACAATTCCAAAAAACAATGAAAGGAACAATGTAATCCTTATTCTTCTGATTATTTTACGTTTTTTAGTATCAGCAATTAGTGTTTCAATTGAGTTATTCATTAATACTTATTTTACTGCTTAATTTGTGATCAAGTTCATGATATTCAGAAATAATTCCATTAAATACTTCTAATGCTTTTAATTTGTCAATGCTTAATGGAGAATCTAATATTGTTTTAAATAGTCTTTGCATATTATTGTTTAAAATTTTCATTTTATTTGTGAATACTTTGTATTCATCTGAAATTAATCTTAACTCACTATTATGTTTATAGATCTGTGCGTTCAATAAATCGATTTTTGTGTCTTTTGAGAAACTTTCTGACATAAACTTTTCAATTTTAGATTGATTTTCAACACGAATTGATGAATTTTCAATTTGTAAATCCTTAATGGTCGCTATACTTTCAGTTAATTTTAATTGTAGCTTTTCAACTTCATACTTCAAGAAATTTAACCCATCTTTAAAAATGTCAATCTCTGATTTATCATTAGGATTCACATCGATTTTGTAGCTTTCTAAATATGCCATCAATTGATTCAAATCATCAAAAATGTGTTCTTCTTTTTCAATGAATTCAGGGCAGACTGTTTTTGCAAAATTTTGAACAGCAAAATAGCACTTTGCAAAATCATCATTACTAAAATAATTCCTAGTGTGAACAGCGTTATTCAAGTATAAATTATGAAATTTCACAATTTCAATTTTATCAATAGACGTTCGGGGGTATGTACCAGGTTTTAATAACAAAATCAATAATCTATCAAAGGACTGATGCTTTATTTTTTCATCCTTTTCAGCAAATTCAATT
Organism: Bacteroidia bacterium; assembly: GCA_016787365.1. Lineage (GTDB taxonomy): Bacteria > Bacteroidota > Bacteroidia > B-17B0 > Aurantibacillaceae > UBA4416. The sequence continues at coordinate 184 of JAEUTR010000429.1, read as the reverse complement.
GAAACAGTTTTATTCTTATTATTTATGATAGTTTTCAAAGTCTTAAATTCTTGGTTGGATTCAATACTCTCGAATAAGAATTGTTCATAGAAATTTGTTCTTAACAAAATTAAACCATCTCGAAATCTTGAATGACCAGAATTTGAGTAATAGGGATTAATTTCATCAAAGATGACTTTTAAAA
>JAEUTR010000425.1 GCA_016787365.1 Bacteroidia bacterium | reverse complement strand
GTATTGGTGGTAGTGCGGCGTATAGTAGCTACATGATAGGTTACATCTCTGAACTTATTGTCTTTCCTTCTGCCTTATCTACAATAGAAAGACAATATCTTGAATGGGGTCAATCACAGTATTATAGTATTTCCGGCCCTAGCTTAGCGGCAGGCTTTCCAACATCTACTCCAAGCGCATATGTTACTCGATGGTATGACCAAAGTGGAAATGGAAGAGACGCATCACAAGCAACAACAGCAAATCAACCAAGGATTTTAAATGCGGGAGTGATTGAAAAACAAAATGGTGTTCCCTCAATTTATTTTTCAGGTTTAACCAATGGATTATTTACAGCTAATTTTTCGGGCTATGCAACGGCTGCATGTTTTAATGGTGTTGCAAAAGTGAACACCAACGTAACTTATAATACTATTGTAAACAAAACCAACAATAACAACTTCCCTTGTCCGATTGATTTTTATAACGGCAGCGTTCTTGTTGGTAATGGGGTCTCGGGTCAATATAATACATTTGCCGCCTCTCCACCATTTAATAATACTCAACCTTTAGGAATTTGGACCCATCAGGCAAATGGAACGACGGTAAGTGGTGTAAATGCATATTATAACAGCTCACAGATTGTAACTAATCAAACTGCATCCTATTATGGAGATGCTGCAGGAGCAGCATTATACATAGGCAGTCGTTATGATGGCGTTACCGGATTAAATGGCTGGATATCCGAAGTTATTACATTTGGAACGATTCCTTCTAATACGGATCGCCAATTTTTAGAATGGACTCAAGGACAATATTACAACATAAGTGGAATTGCCTTGGGAACTTTACCAAGTGGTGCAGCTAATGCATATGTTACAACTTGGTATGATCAAAGTGGAAACGGTAGAAACTTAACACAAACAACAACTTCAAGACAACCTCAGATTATAAATGCAGGAAATATTATTAAGCTAGGGAAAAGGCCGAGTATTCAAGGAACTAACGCTTTACAAACTAACCTAACGGTTACTTTAAGTACCAGTTATACAGGAACCCAGTTAAGTTTTAATTCCGTTTTACAATCTGATATTAATTCCACTGCCAACTTAAGGGTTGTTTCTGTTGGTAATGCAGCCTTAACCAGTGCAGATTACAACAGTACAAACTATTTTAATATTAATCAAAGATCAACAAACCAATTTGTTGTAGAAAGAAATAGTGTTATAAATCCTACAACTACTTTTACAGTGGGCTCTCCAATGGTTTTATCAACACGTTTCATTGGCACAAATCGTCAATTATTTAATAATGGAACAGGATCCGCAACTACTGCTGATGCTACTTCTTTTAATTTTAACTCTTTACGAATTCTACAAAGTATAAATCCATCTTTTGAAGCGGGAGAGGCTCTAACAGGAAAAATATCTGAATTTGGAATTTATTATAGTTCTCTCTCAAGCACACGACGAACATTATTAGAAACAAACCAAGCGGCCTATTATAATATTACTACTAGTAATAATAAATATACTCCTCCAACATCAACCAGTTATGTATATTACGTAAATGGAGTTGGTAGAGAAAGTTCAACAGATAGTGTAGCCGGTACAAGAAGTACTTTTGGACTAGGAATATCTGTTAGTAATACAGCAAGCGGGTTCTTAAAAGATAATGGTGACTATATTACAACTGGAATGAATTGTCCAATATCTTCAGGTGCTACTTCTTCTAATTTATCAGGCGGAGTTACTCAAAGATGGATAAATGATTGGTATATAAATAAAACCGACGTAGGCAGTAATAATGGCTTATTGTCCCTGTTTTTTGATTTTAGTGACTACGGCGTAAATCTTACACCTGGTGTAGCTTCTAATTACATGTTGCTTTACCGCACCTCATCTGCCGGAACATTTTCTACAGTAGCTAGCACAACAGTTAGCGTATCGGGAGATAGAGTATTATTTTTAGTAGATGCATCAAACATTAGCAGTAATAATTATTATACGATTGGTACAATTAATACTACTGCAAGTCCACTGCCAATAGAATTGGTAGATTTTAAATGTAATTTAATTGATAATAAAAACATTGAATTAAAATGGATAACTGCCAGCGAATCTAATAGCCAATATTTTAGTGTAGAACGTTCTGCTAATGGTATTGATTATGAAGCGGTAGGATATTTAAATGCAGCGGGTAATAGCTTAAATACCATTCATTATTCTTATACAGATAAAAATGCGTTGAATGATATTTCTTATTATAGACTGAAATCTGTAGATTTTGATGGCAGTTACAAATATTCGGATATTTGTTCTGTTGTTAATCAAACAGGTGAACTTTCAATTTCTGTTTACCCTAATCCTGCAAACAATTCGGTTACGATTGATTTTAAAAATGTTGATAATGTGCGTTCTACTGATTTTTCTATCATGGATGTTACAGGAAAACAAATGATTGTGTCTGCAACACAGTTAAACAATAAATACACTCTTGATTTATCCACTCTGCAGTCAGGCTTGTATTTTATAGAACTTAACATTTCTAATAAAAAAGTTCTACAAAAAATTATTGTGCAAAAATAAGTTCTAGTTAATTTTTAACGTGGACTTAATCATTATAGTTTTTTTTAAGTATCGAAGTAATCTTTGACAGTTCCTT
>JAEUTR010000421.1 GCA_016787365.1 Bacteroidia bacterium | reverse complement strand
GCTACAATTCAATTGTTGTCAGATTTATCTAAAGGTACGGCTACAGATATTGAAGGTAATTATGTTTTAGTGCTGGATACAGGCGAGCATAAAATCTTATGTAGCTATTTGGGTTTACAAAGCGATACTTTTTCTGTAGTGATAAAAACAAATCAAATTACACAAAAAGACATCGTACTAAAGCAGATTGCAAAAACACTTGAAACGGTTGTCGTTTCATCCGGTAAGTTTGAACAGAAGATAGAAGAATTAACCGTTTCCATGGAAGTTATTAAGCCTGCTTTAATTCAAAATAAAAATACAACTAGTATCGAAAGTGTTTTGGAACAGGTGCCTGGATTAACAATTATTGATAATGATCCACAGATACGAGGAGGAAGTGGCTTTACTTTTGGCGTTGGTAGCAGAGTAGCTATTGTGGTAGATGGTGTGCCATTATTAAGTGGCGATGCAGGCAGACCTGAGTGGAGTTATATTCCTGTTGAAAATATCGAACAAATTGAAGTCATCAAAGGAGCGTCATCAGTATTATATGGTTCATCAGCATTAAATGGTGTTATTAATATTCGTTCGGCTTATCCACGCAGTAAACCAAAAACTACGGTTAATTATTCTGCAGGCCAATACAGCATTCCTCAATCTCCTGCTCAAAACTGGTACAGAACAAATGGTAATAATTCTTTTCCAGGTTTCAGTAATTTAAATTTATTTCATTCCAGAATTATTAAAAATAATCTGGATTTTGTAATAGGAGCCAACTTCAATATCGATCAGGGTTACATTGGTCCGTCGCCTCAGGCTAAATTTATCCCGAATGATTTAAAGGAAGCTTTACACATGGAAGATACCGTTCCCTTATTTTCTAATAATGATATGATTAAAAAACGCGGGAGGGTAAATATTAATTTAAGGTATCGTCCAAAACGATTTGAAGGTTTAAACTTTGGTGTAAATGCAAATTTTATGTTGAATAAAACCAATATGGTATTTGCCTGGTTAAATGATTCGGCAGGATTATACAAAGGATATCCCGGAGCAGTATTTTTAGAAGATCAGGTTTTATTTAATGTCGATCCTTTTATTAAATACACAACAAAAAATGGGCTAAATCATAGTCTACAAACACGTCTTTTTCATTCCAATAATGTCATCACAAATAATCAGTCAAACAAAGGAACCATGTATTTTGGAGAATATCAGCTTCAGAAAAAATTTAAAAGCATTGATTTGAATTTTATTGGCGGTGTAACCGGAAATATGTCTTACTCTTCTTCCCGTTTGTATGCAGTAAGCGGAACGCCTGATAATAAAATAGTGAACACATCAGCATACATTCAATTTGATAAAAAGTTTTGGAGAATTATCAATTTATCGGGAGGAGTAAGGTATGAGAATTTTAAAATTAATAATTTAAAAAGCAACGATGCCTTTATTTATAGGGTTGGTGGGAATCTTCAGTTAACACGTGCAACCTTTGTAAGGGTATCTTATGGAACAGGATATCGTTATCCAACTATTACAGAGCGGTATATAACCACCAAGGCTGGTTTATTTGGTGTATTTCCAAACCCTGATTTACAACCCGAAAAAAGTAAAAGTTTTGAGGTGGGTTTAAAACAAGGATTTAAAATAGGAAACTGTAAAGGCTATTTTGATATAGCAGCCTTTCATCAGAAGTACGAAAATAATATTGAGTATTTATTCGGTATCTGGGATCCACAAGTATCTTTAGTAGGATTTAAATTTTTAAATGCCGGTAATTCTCAGGTACGTGGCATTGATGCTTCTATTGCTGCTACTACAGCCGAGACCAATAAACGTTTTGGTGTAACAGCCCTGATTGGTTACACATACATTGAACCAATTACATTAACACCCGATAGTATATACGGATACAGTAAAAATGTAGACGGAACGGTTGGCCCTGCGTTAACATATAAAAACAGTAGTATGGACACAACCGGGAATGTTTTAAAATACCGTTTTAAACACATGTTTAAATTAGATGTGGAGTTTAAAATTTATAAATTCAATGTTGGTGTGAGCAATAAATATTATTCTAAAATGCAAAACATAGATAAGGCCTTTCTGTATATTGAAGATTTGACTTCAACCAACAGTCAGTTTTTTGATGTTATTTCAGCTACTAAATACTGGGCATCACATCATTTTATCAGTGTGTGGGACGCTCGTTTGAGTTATAACCTCAATAGCAAACAAAAATTCTCTATTGTATGTAATAATGTTTTAAATGAAATTTATTCGTTAAGACCTCTGAAAATTGAATCGCCACGTACAGCCGCTATTCAATATGTATTAACGTTTTAGTTAATCTATATTTTTCCTTTTTATACTTTAGTATGCTTTAATTCTTTATTTTTGTTATAAAGATGATTTATGCCTTTATTAGCTGGTAACTTACAAGCCTTTCATGAATTTTTCAGTCATTACCTACCAGTAAAAAATCCGGTATTAATTTTAGCGTTAACACTTCTCATCATATTATTTGCCCCTTTGGTTTTAAAACGTTTTCGTATTCCGGGCATTATCGGTTTAATTATAGCAGGCGTTATTATTGGTCCAAATACCTTACACATTATCGAAAAATCAACCAGTTTTGAATTATTTAGCAAAACAGGCTTGTTGTATATTATGTTTTTGGCAGGCTTGGAAATTGATATGCATGAGTACAAACAAAACAGGGCAAAGAGTTTGGTATTTGGTGCTTTTACCTTTTTTATTCCTATTACAATAGGTTATCTGGTTTGCGTATATGTTTTTGGATTTACTTTATGGCCTGCATTATTACTGGCCAGTATGTTTTCAACCCATACTTTACTGAGTTATCCAATCGTAAGCAATATGGGTATTGTAAAAAACCGAGCCGTTCAAATTTCGTTTGGAGGAACTATTATTACAGATAGCGCTGTTTTAATTTTACTGGGTGTTATTACTAATGTTGTTGGTGGCGAAATCAATTCCATGTTTTGGATTAGATTGGTGTTGTCTTTGAGTTTATTATGTTTTGCTGTTTTATATCTGTTACCAAAAGTGAGCCGTTGGTTTTTT
>JAEUTR010000383.1 GCA_016787365.1 Bacteroidia bacterium | reverse complement strand
ATTTAAACACTTCGTTATATTTTTCAATCCACCAATTGTGGTATTCTTTTCCTTTTTTTGTAGTTTGTGGTTTATAAATTTTATTTTCTAGTGTAGGTCTAACTTTATAAATGTTAAACATGGAATCAGAAAAATTTTGATTAAAGGATGTGAAAAAATAATTTCTATCAACTGTCCATATTAATTGTTTACCACTTTCAAAAATTGCCTGTAGTTTGGCAGATTGTTCAATAATTTTTTGTTCAGACAATCTTCTTTCCGTTACATCATGAGCAATAATTGCTATTTCGCTAATTTCTCCTCTACTGTTACGTATAGGATGTAGATAAATTTCGCGATAATACATTTTTCCCTGGTCGTCCTGATTTTGAACTTCAAAAAACTCTACTGTATTATCTTTCTTTTCTTTAAAAACCTTTTTGTATTTATTAATCCAAAAATTAAGATTAATGTTTTGATTTGTTTTTGTTTTTACATTACTAATATGGTCGCCAACTTTTAAATCGTAAGCGTATATTTTTTTAATATAGTTAAAGTAATTCTTGTTAAATGAGGTTACTCTTAATTTTTTATCTACCGACCATATTAAATGAGATGTATTATTAAAAATAGCTTCATACTTAGTGGTTTGTATAACCAGTTCGTGTTGTATTTTTTGTCTGTATTCTATTTCTTGTTTTAATTTTTTATTGGCTTCTTCTGCTATTTCAGCTCGCAATTTTTCTTTTGATAGTTTTTTTTCGGCTGATACATTTGTTATTGTTGTTTGAACCACTTGTTTTCCGTTATATACAAATGGTACTGTTTTTAATTCAACATCAATTGTTTTTCCTTTAACGGTTTTTATAGAATAAAGTAAATCCGATAATTCTTCTCCATTTTTGGCTCTTTGCATTCTATCAACAGCCCTTTGTCTTTGTTCCGGTATAATAAATTCTATTAAATTCTTACCATTTAATTTTTTGGGATCATTTACTTCTAAAATATTGGCTGCTGTTTTATTACTGTATATACAATAACCTTCGTGAATAAAAATTCCTATTGGCGAAGTATCTAATAAGTTTTTATAATTATTCCATTTTTGCTCTAATTCTATCTGCGCATTTTTTTCTTTGGTAATATCCCTACTAATACCCAAAATAAATTTAATTTTTCCTTTTTCATCATAAATGGGTGAAAAATTATCTTCTAACCAAATTAGTTTTCCGGATTTAGTTCTGTATTGAAAAGTAGCGCTTGTATGTTTTAAGGAATTGCTTTTTTGTTTTTTATTTACACTAGCTTCAAAAGATTTATACCCTCTTTTATCAACCACAAGGCTTGCTCCAAAATGGCTATTTTTATAGAATTCCTGAGGAGAATACCCTAATATTTTTTTAAAAGATGCGCTAACATATAAATATTTTGGTTTAGGTTGATAGGTATAAAAATAAATTAAATCGTTAGCATTTTTGGTAATTAATTCGAGATTTTGTTTAGCTTCAAATAATTCATCTCTATATTTTACCTGATCTGAAATATCAGTAAATATAGTTTGTATTACTTTTTGACCTTTAAAAAAAATAGCATTTGATTTAACTTCTAAATCAATAATTTGATTTTTAGCATTTTTAATTTTTAATTCAAAAGGAATAAACTCTTCACCTTTAATTATTTTTAAAGAGTTTTCCTTTATTCTTTGGTGATATTCAGGTAGTAAAAAATCAAATATAGAATATTTAGTAATTGATTTTCTTAGGCTTGTACTTGGCTTTAAGATTTTTAATGCTGATTTATTAGCAAATAAAATATTGGATAAAGAAAAAATAATAACACTAACCGGTAAATTTTGTAATGCCGATATTAATGCATCATCACTTGCATTACTAAATTTACTAGTTGCAACAGACTTAGAAGAAGGTATTTTATTCTTCGTCTTTTTTATCATCTTTCTTTTTATCCTTATCCAGAATAATTGTTTTATCTGGTTTTTTGTTATAGATAGAAGAATAATCTCTTAAGCTTTCTTCATAAGTTGGTTCAACTTTAATTCCCTGAAATTTAATTTCTATATCATTTTCATAATAAATAGTTAAATAATTAAATCCTACTTCATCATAAAATTTCCAGTCTTTTTGTTTCATTCCTCCGGTATATAAACCTTCAGTCATTTTTCTTCCATTTTCATAATACCAAATATGAATTCCATCCTCATCACCATTTATAAAATTACCCTGAAAACGTAACTTTTCTTTTGGCATATAAAACCGTTTCCATAAACTATCAGGTTTATCATTTACATATTTTCCAATTTCTTTATATTCGGGAGTTTCATAAACCCACAAACCTTCCTGCATATCATCCGTAAATTCTCCTTTGGTAATAATTTTTCCATCTTCGGTATATTCCGTCATTATACCTTCGCGCTTATTATCAATATAAAATTCCTGACGCATTAAAGCACCATTTTCATAAAACCAATTCCACTCACCTTGAGCACGACCTTTTTTATCATACTTACCTTTTTGCTCAATTTGTTTGTTAGGATAATAAAAAATCCATTCACCAATACGTTTATCATTCGCATACAATCCTTTACCTCTGAATTCTCCTGAATTGTGAAACTCAGTCCAAATACCTATTCTATTACGTAAACTATCTACAGCACCATAATCTGTTTTAATACCTTCTAAATAAACAATGGCAGAATCAGGGACAGCTCTGTTACGACATACATATTTTTTAATCATAACATCACTTGTATCATCACGAGCAACGGGCAATGAATCGCACATATATTTTTGACGGTAATGAAAATGAGTTCCAACAGGCATACCATTGATATATCCACCTTCATATTTCATTGTTCCATCTTCATAAAACTCTTTATATACATCCAATTTGGCTAATTCAGGTGCATTTTTAATTTGCTTACCATTACTAAATTTTTCGGTATTACTTAAATTTCCTTTTTTATCATAGGTTTTAACATAACCGTCTACAGCATCATCTTTATATTTTTTTTCTTCTTTTAATTTTCCATCTTCATAAAATTCTTTCCAAACACCTTGTTTTTTACCATTTTCATCTTTACGATTTAAACGTTCTACTGAAGCTAAAATTCCACCCTGATATTTCATAATAGAAATAATAGTTGAATCTTCTGAATATTCATACGCAATTCCATCTGGTTTTCCTTTAACATAAGGAGTCATTAATTTAGTTTTGCCTGAAGGATAATAAACAAACGAATTACCTTGTTTAATATCATTTACAAAGGCTTCTTTGCTTGATACACGCTGATTTGTATCATAATTAAAGGTATAACCACTTTTTTTACCTTCTAAATAATTAACTGCTTTAGTAATTTTACCTTTTTCTGTATAAAATTTCCAAATGCTATCCAATTGAAAATTTTTACGATTTCCTTCAATTTTTACCTTTCCATTTTTGTAATAGTTTTTCCAATAACCATCTGCTTTACCATCACGCATAATACCTTCAGATGATTTTGCACCATTATCGTAATAAAAAATATTATAACCATTAGGATTGGTTACCTGACTAAATAAAGATTGTTTAGTAACAAAAAGTATAAAGAAAAAAAGAAAATATTTTTTTACAAGGCTCACTGATTACTGCGTATTAATCTTCTAATTTAAAGTTTATAATTCAAAAATTAAAATTTAGTTTATAGTCCAAATTTAGCCGATAATTCAAGCATTTTATTAATTGGTTTTCTTGATTTTTCAATCAATTCATCACTCATTAATAATTCGGGTTGCTCATATTTCAAAGCAATATAAATTTTTTCTAAAGTATTTAATTTCATATGCGGACAATCATTACACGCACAACTATTGTTTGGCGGAGCAGGAATAAATGTTTTGGTTGGACTAGCCTTTTGCATTTGATGAATAATACCGGTTTCAGTTAGTACAATAAACTCTTGTGCTTCCGATTTTTTACTATAATTTAAAATAGCAGTTGTGCTTCCAATAAAATCTGCATATTCTAAAATAGCTGCTTCACACTCAGGATGAGCTAATATTAGGGCTTTTGGGTGTTGTGCTTTTAACTTAATCAATTTTTCCAAACTAAAAATTTCATGTACCATACAGCTACCATTCCATAACACCATATTACGGCCAGTCACTTTATTGATATAAGCACCTAAATTTTTATCTGGTGCAAATATGATTTTTTGATCTTTAGGAAATGACTCAACAATTTGAACAGCATTTGTAGAGGTTACAATCACATCTGAGAGCGCTTTAATGTCTGCTGTACAGTTTATGTAGGTTAATACAATATGATCAGGGTGAGCAGCTTTAAATGCGGCAAATTCATTTGGTGGACAAGAATCTGCTAAAGAGCAACCTGCTTTTAAATCCGGAATCAATACTTTTGTTTTTGGATTCAAAATTTTTGCCGTTTCGGCCATAAAATGAACACCTGCAAATAAAATGATGTCGGCTTGGGTTTTTTCGGCTTGTTGAGCTAGCCCTAAACTGTCCCCAATATAGTCTGCAATATCCTGAATATCAGCATCTTGATAGTAGTGAGCAAGGATGATGGCGTTCTTAGTTTTCTTAAGATGCGAAATCTCTTTGAACAAATCAAGAGATGGATCAATTTTTTTTTCGAGGAAACCTTTTTCTAAATTCATATAATATAT
>JAEUTR010000308.1 GCA_016787365.1 Bacteroidia bacterium | reverse complement strand
GTTTAAATCCTTCTCTTAATCCACGAGGACGCTTTACTACTGGAGTTTGTCCAGGTGCAACAGTACCAGGCTTAATTGGCCCGGTATTTTTATTGTTGTTGTTTATTGGTTTCTTAAAAACGCTAATAATTACCTCCGCTTTTTATTATTAATTAATTGTTTTTTGTTTAAAATCGTTGTCAATTGTTGTTTGTACAAGCTTTGCAAAGGCTTCAATAGTCATTGTTCCTATATCTCCTTTACCATGTTCTCGCACAGCAACCGTTCCTTCTTCTGCCTCTTTCTCGCCAACAACAAGCATAAACGGTATTTTGTTTACTTCATTGTCACGAATTTTCTTCCCAATTTTCTCGTTTCTCTCATCAACAAGGCCGCGAATATCGGAAATATTTAACAATTCTGAAACTTTTTTTGCATAATCATTATATTTTTCACTAATAGGTAAAATGGCGTATTGATCAGGAGTTAACCAAAGTGGGAAATTTCCACCACAATGTTCAATTAAAACCGCTATAAATCGCTCTAAACTACCAAATGGAGCACGGTGAATCATTACTGGACGGTGTTTTAAGTTATCCGACCCAGTATACTCTAATTCAAAACGCTCTGGCAGGTTATAATCTACCTGAATCGTTCCTAATTGCCATTTACGTCCGATGGCATCTTTTACCATAAAATCCAATTTTGGACCATAAAAAGCTGCTTCACCGGTTTCAACAACTGTTCTTAAACCTTTTTCAGCAGCCGAATCAATAATCGCTTGCTCTGCTAAAGCCCAATTTTCATCAGAACCAATATATTTTGCTTTATTTTCTGGATCACGTAAAGAAATTTGAGCTGTATAGTCTTTGAAATCTAATGCATTAAATACAAATAATACCAAATCAATTACTTTTAAAAACTCTTCTTTTACTTGGTCAGGACGAACAAATAAATGTGCATCATCTTGAGTAAAGCCACGAACACGAGTTAAACCGTGTAACTCTCCTTTTTGCTCATAACGGTAAACTGTTCCAAACTCTGCATAACGAACCGGTAAATCTTTATAAGATTTAGGCGACGATTTATAAATTTCGCAGTGATGAGGGCAATTCATTGGTTTTAAGAAAAATTCTTCTCCCTCGTGAGGTGTTTTAATTGGTTGAAATGAATCAGCACCATATTTTTCGTAGTGACCAGAACATACATACAATTCTTTTTGAGCAATATGAGGCGTTACCACAGGTAAATAACCTGCTTTTAATTGCGCTTTTTGTAAAAACTGAATTAAACGTTCACGCAACATAGCACCTTTTGGCAACCATAATGGTAAACCTGCTCCTACTTTTTCCGAAAATGTAAATAATTCTAATTCTTTCCCTAATTTTCTATGATCACGTTTTTTAGCTTCTTCTAATAAAACTAAATATTCTTTTAATTCTTTATCCTTTGGAAAAGCAATACCATAAATACGAGTCAACATTTTGTTTTTCTCGTCGCCTTTCCAATAAGCACCAGCTATATTTAAAACCTTAACCGCTTTAATAAATCCAGTGTTTGGAATATGCGGCCCACGACATAAATCCGTAAAATTTCCTTGATTGTATAGAGAAATGTTTCCATCCTCTAAACGCTCTAATAAATCTAATTTATAATGATCGCCTTTTTCTGTAAAATATTTAATCGCATCAGCTTTA
>JAEUTR010000288.1 GCA_016787365.1 Bacteroidia bacterium | reverse complement strand
GTATTTAAATTCATCTCCTTTAAATTGAGATTTTAACCTTGAAAAATAATGATCAAAGTGGTTTTGGTTTCTTAGATCAATTATACTTGTTATTGAATTTTCTATCGTTTCTATTGTTATTTCGGTGCCCTTCGTAGTTTGATTTACTATTTCCTGTACAATTAATTGGATATGAAATGGAATAAGCCACTGAATTTTTTTTAGTAAATGGTTATTGACACTTTCAGTGGTTGTTCGTTCTTTAGTATTTAATAATTGTGTAAATAAATCGATAGCCTCTTCCCTTTTAAGAGGGCCAACTTCTATTGATTGTAAATCGTTTATTGTGGAGGTGGCGTCTATTTTTGCTACTGTATAGTTTAGTCCTATCGAACCAGTATAAATAAATTTAACTTTTCCCTCTAATTTTGGATTGATTCGTAATTCTCGATTACTTTGTAAGAATTTGACAGCTTCATCTTTATCGCGCTTGTTTATATTCTCAATTGTTTGAGGAAACTCATCAACTAATAATACCAATTCAGTATCTTCTGATTGAGCGTAACCTGTCAAAAAATTAAATAACTCCTCATAATGATTCTTTCCATTCTCCTCATGATTTAACTCTATTCCATTACCTAATATATTGATTCCTTTTATTTTCTTTAAAAAAGTATTGCTTTTTTCAGTAAATGCTTTTACAAGCTTCTTTGAATTTATTATATCTTCATTTTTAAGGACTTCAGATAGGAGTTTTTTATAAAACTCTTCATCATTATTTACGCTTTCCGTGTCTACATATACATAATTGCGTTTTTCAACGTCATTGTCTAATAAATACCAGAGTATAGATGTTTTTCCAACTCTTCTTGGAGCTGTAATTTGTAAATTATTCCCATTAGATAAGCTTTCACTTATTCGTTCTACTTCTCTTGTTCGTTTGTAGAAGTCTTCTCCTCGTGCTGGTTGACCTATAATATTTTTCATTGACAATATAATTTTTGTCAAATTTAATAACAATAAATTTATTGTCAAAACATTTAACAATAAATTTATTGTTAAATGTCTAGAAAGTTAAAATTGTGCGCTTTGATACTTTTTGTGGAATTTCACATTATTGTCACTTCTTTATTTAAGAAGTATTATATTTAATTGTATGAGGGTTGCTTTACTAATTTTTGCCATAGTTTTTTTTGCTTCCGTAAAGGGACAGAATATCGAATGGCATAGTACGACTGATAGCTTATTTTTACATTATAAATTACTTAATGATTCTGAAACTAGGCTAGTAGAGTATAAGGATTCAAATGAAGCATTATTGGCTAAGTTAAATCAATTAGAAGTCATTAATCAAAGCAGATACAAGCACAGAGCACTACCAGTTGAATTAGATATATTAGCTAGCAGAGTTGCCAATAAAACATGTAAAGATGCTTGCGAATATGGGTATGTAGGCCACTGGAATTTGCAGGGAGAGAAACCATATCATCGGTATGGATTAAGCGGGGGCTTGGATCATGTGGCGGAAAATGCTTCAGGACGTTTTGGTAATATAAGTTCCCAAGAAAATAGAGCTAGCATAGAACAGATGATGAAAGATCTTCATGGTCTTTTTATGGCAGAAAAAGCACCAAAAGATGGCCATAAAAAAAATGTTGTTCAAAAATCACATAACTATATTGGTATTGGTTATTACGTGGTTGATGGACAATTTTGCTATTATGAAGAATTTATAGATAGGTATTTGAATTTTACAGATGTGCCAGATCAGGTCAATTTGAATCAGGAGTTTATTTTAAAATTTCAAACCAAATCAGGACAAAATACTTTGAAATATGTTCGGATAAATTATGAACCACTTCCTAAAAAAATGTCTCCTGCAAAAATTACTAAGAAGGATAGTTATAATGATTTCCCCAAAGATTATAAAATCTTGATACCAGCCGCTGGAAAAAATGGCGCCTATGAGATTCCTATTAAATTGGATAGAAAGGGTATATACTATATCCAGATTTTAATCGAAGATAATTCTCCATCTAAAAAACATGGCCTTATCGATGCGTCTGGCATAGTGATTAAAACAATTCCTTATGTGCCTGCGGAGTATCCGAAAAAAGACACATCGATTAAAGTGTCGAAAAAAAATAATACAAAAAACAAATATTTTAATTTGGGATTCAAAAATTCAGGAATTTGTTTTGGTAGGCCAGTAAATTTCAATGGGATAAAATTTACTGCAGTTGAAGAAGAAACGCATAACATCAATGGATTATCGATTATTGGTTTTAGTGATGTTAATGACCGAACAAAAAGAGTAAACGGAATTGAACTGGGGCTTTTTAATGTTGCTACTGAAGTAAATGGTATTCACTCCTCTTTATGTTTTGGAGAGGTGAGCGATAGAATGAATGGGCTGGCAACAGCGCTTTTTATAGGGGATTATGACAATGTTAATGGAATTTCTTTTTCTGCTATATTTCTTTCATCTGACGAAAAATTAAATGGAATTTCTGTTGCAGGCATATACCAGGTTTCAGAAGTTTCTAATGGATTGTTGGTCTCTGGTATTGGTCATGTATGTGATAGTGTCTGCCGCGGAATAACGGTTAGTGGAATATTCAACCAATTAGAACACATGAGAGCTGTATCTTTGGCTCCTGTTAATCTTCTAGATGAAGGAACTGGAATTCAGTTAGGAATATTTAATAAAGCTGATCAATTTACAGGAATTCAATTTGGATTGATTAATATCATCAAAGAAAACCCTGGACCATTTAAATTGCTGCCAATCATCAATTTTAATTTTAAAAGAAATAGAATATTAACGGAAACTACCGTTTTGCAGTCTGATTCTTTAACCAAAGAAGAAAGGATAAGAAATTATTATGCCTCTGGGCGTTTAAAAAGCGAATATACAATGCTAAATGGGCTATTAAATGGCAACTATAAAGAATATTTTAAGAATGGTAAAGTGAGTATGGAAACTCAATACATTAATGGCAAGATAATTGATTTTAAACGATCATACTACGATAATGGACGGCTAATGCAAGAAGAGCCTTTTTTGAACGGCGAAGCTTATGGCGAATTTGATGTTTATAATAAAAATGGTAATATTATGTTTCATGTTAAAGTCGAATCAAAAAAGTAAATTAACTTATTTTGATTAAAAGTAGAGTTTTGAGATTGAGTATATTACACACTTTGTTATACAAAAACAGAATTGTACTGTTTTTTTTATTAAGCCTGAATGTGGCATTCGGACAAGTCTTGACCGATGTATTGAAAGTGAATGTGCCTGTTTTTAAACTAGGTAAGAAAGACAAGACGGATGCATCTTTAATAGTTTCAAAAATTGTAAATGATAAGGCAAGTGAAAAGGAGAAATTTGACGCTATTTTTTACTGGGTTGCCAAAAATATTAATTACGACGAAAGCTATTTTTATACGGTTTCCGAATCAGGACCCGAAACCATTAAGAGCATCTTAAAAACCAAAAAAACAATTTGTTTAGGCTATGCTCAATTAATGGATTCACTCTGTCAATTAGCAGGTATTAATAATGTAACAGTTTTTGGCTATGCTAAAGGTGAGTTTTATGATGTTGGAGATTCTATATACGGTCATAACCACGCATGGAATGCTGTGAAGTTAGATGGCTTGTGGTATGTGTATGATGTAACTTGGAGTCATGGTGTGCATAGCGTTCAATACACCAGAAAGGCAAAATTTATTCTTAAGCTATTAGATAAATTCCCAGAAAAGTTTAAAAAGAAGACTATTAAGGTTCCGCGACGATTTAGAAAGAGATCTATCTGCAGAGAAAAGATTGACCCAATTATTTATTATAAACAAAGGTTTTTCAATCGGGTATTCCGTGCATGGTTAATGACAATTCCAATTAGAGTTTACCAAAAAATAGATCAAGGAGTTAGTTCTGATTTTTATTTATCTAATCCCGAGCTATTTGCTATCACGCACGTGCCCGATGATCCTACGTGGAGTTTGTTGAACCGTAAAAAGGTAAATGAATTTGAGCAAGATAGTTCGTTTTATTATTTGACTGATTCCACCTATAAAAATCAAGAGCATCGTGGAGAAGTCTGCCCTGAATGCGATGATTATTATAATTCTGGAATTCAAAAAAGGTTAGAAATTTTAAATCAAAATAGCAATCGTTTTAATCCTAATAATAAATTTATTACTACG
>JAEUTR010000286.1 GCA_016787365.1 Bacteroidia bacterium | reverse complement strand
AATTTATTATGGCAGTACAACAGCCGATCCATGGTCGGGAGAGTTTAATACAAAAACAGCTCAAACTATTGATGCCAATATAGGTGTCGCAAATTACGACATTGGTCATAATTTTAATACCACTGATGGTGGGAATGCCGGTTGCTTAGCATGTGTTTGTTTAAGCACTTCGCAAAATAATACGCATAAAGGAAGAGGGATGACAGGTCGTGCAAATCCAACCGGAGATGCATTTGACATTGATTATGTGGCACACGAAATGGGACATCAGTTTGGTGGTTACCATGTGATGAATACATGCAGTAGAAGTGGAAATGGGACAACAGAGGTTGAACCTGCCAGCGGAAGTTCAATTATGGGTTATGCAGGTATTTGTTCTTCAAATGTTCAAAATAACAGTCACGCCGATTTCAATTATGTTAACATCCGCGACATTAGTAACAATATTAAAACAGGAAGCAGTAGTTCTTGTCCTGTCTCAACAAACTTAACTAACAATCCTCCAACTGCTTCTGCCGGGTTAGATTATATCATACCAAAATCAACAGCTTATATTTTAGAAGGTACAGGAACTGATATAGATGGGAACGCTTCATTAACATATAACTGGAGTCAAAATGATCCGGCTCAATCGCCAGGTTCTGGAGCTCCTGCAACTACGTATAGTGTTGGCCCTTTGTATAGAGCATTTCCACCAGCTGTATCACCAAACAGATATATGCCGGCATTAGCAACTATATTATCAAACACTCTTAATTCAACTTGGGAAAAAACGCCATCCGTAGGACGTGTTTTGAATTTTTCGTTTGTTGTAAGAGATAACTATGTTGGTGGTGGACAAACCGCTTCAGATTTAATGAAAGTAACCGTTGATGCTGCTTCAGGACCTTTTTCAGTAACAACTCAAAACACAGCAACATCATGGACTGCAGGTACAACTCAAACTATTTCATGGAGTGTGGCCGGTACAAATGCAGGTTCTGTTAATACTCCTAATGTTAATATTTTCTTATCTGTTGACGGAGGAAATACTTATCCGTTTACATTAGCATCAAATGTTCCAAATAATGGTTCAACAACCATTACGGTTCCATCTATCCCAACTACTACGGGTCGTTTTATGGTAAGAGGTGCGGGAAACATTTTCTTTGATATTAATAATGCTGCCATTACAATTGTTGCTCCTGCAGCTGTTACTCCTGTTTCAAATTTCAATATAACTTCTTCTATTTGTACAGGTATAACTAATCAATTAACAGATCAGTCATTAAATACGCCTACATCATGGACATGGACAGCAACACAATCTGCGGGTGTTTCTTTTTCAAATAAAAATGCTCAAAATCCAACTGTTGTTTTCTCAAACCCTGGAACTTATACAATCAGCTTGGCAGCAAAAAACTCTGCCGGAACTAATATCTCCAATCAGGTTGTAACTGTTAGTGCTTGTGCAACAGGTATTAAAAATTTAACCAACGAATCGTTTGTAATATATCCAAATCCAACAAACGGAATCTTCACACTTGACTTTAAATCTAATACGATTGAAAATGTATCCGTTGAAGTTTATGACGCCATTGGCAAACAAATACTCAACGAAACTATCAACAATCAAATTAATATTATTTCGTTGGAGAATTATGCTAACGGTATATATACGGTAAGAATTAAAAACAACAATTCTTATTCTACTGTTAGAGTTGTTAAAGAATAATCTATTTTTCTAAAAAATTAAAAGCCTGACCTTTACCCGTCAGGCTTTTTTATGAAAAAATTATTTACACAAAAAAATCCCTCAGATGTGTCTGAGGGATTTAAAATCAAATTAATTAAAATTTATTTTTTAGCAGCAGCATAAAGCTCGCTTACTTTTGTCCAGTTAATTACATTAAAAAATGCAGCCATATAATCAGGACGACGATTTTGGTAATGTAAATAATAAGCATGTTCCCAAACATCCATTCCTAAAATCGGAGTTCCTTTACAATCTGCAATATCCATTAATGGATTATCTTGGTTTGGTGTTGAACATACACATAATTTTCCTTCTTTAACACATAACCAAGCCCAACCTGAACCAAAACGAGTTGCTCCGGCTGCTGTAAAGTCAGCTTTAAACTTATCGAATCCTCCTAAATCTGTTTCGATAGCTTTTGCTAAATCACCTGTTGGTAAACCACCAGCATTTGGCGCCATAACTTGCCAGAATAAAGAGTGGTTATAATGTCCGCCACCATTGTTACGAACAGCCATTGGAAATTTAGAAATGTTTTTGCAGATATCTTCAATGCTCATTTTTTCTGCATCTGTTCCTGCAATGGCATTATTTAGGTTAGTTACATAAGCTTGATGATGCTTGCTATGGTGAATTTCCATTGTTTTTGCATCAATGTGTGGTTCTAATGCTGTATAAGCATAGTCTAATTTTGGTAATTCAAATGACATATTATTTTGTTTTTAGGTCTGCCTTTCGGAAGACGGGGTTTATATTTGTTTTAATTGTGTGATTGTTTGTGTTGGATTTGCACTTCCAAAAACTGTATTACCTGCTACTAAAACATCAGCGCCAACAGAAACTAATTTTTTGTAGTTATTCAAATCTACACCACCATCAATTTCAATTAAGGCTTTAGATTTTTTTTCGGTAATTAATTTTTTAAGTGCTGTTACTTTTGTAAATGTATTTTCAATAAATTTTTGCCCACCAAAACCAGGGTTTACACTCATCACACATACCAAATCAATATCAGCAATGATATCTTCCAATAAATGAATCGATGTATGAGGATTTAATGCAACGCCTGCTTTCATTCCTGAATTTTTAATATTTTGTATCGAGCGGTGTAAATGTGTACAAGTTTCAATATGAAAAGTTAAAACCTCAGCTCCTGCATCTTTAAACTGTTGTGTATATCTGTCAGGATCTATAATCATTAAATGCACATCCAAAGGTTTTTTAGCATGCTTTTGAATTGCCTTTAATACAGGAAATCCAAAAGAGATATTGGGAACAAAAACGCCATCCATTATATCAATATGAAACCAGTCGGCATCCGAATTATTAATTAATTCGATATCACGCTGTAAATTTCCAAAATCGGCTGATAAAACTGAAGGTGCTACTAAATGCGACATAATATAATTTATAAGTTCAAAATTATAAATTATAAATTGCTTAAAGGCATTTTGTTTTTAACAAAAATGAGAAAAGACGTTAAAAAATAGTTACGAGAATAGGGACACAGATTTAACAAATAAAACGGATTGGAACAGATTTTTTTAATTAAATATTTCACACTTTTCATAAGTGTAAATCTGTTTAATCAGCGTCATCCGTGTTCCTATCACTAAAAAATTTCATAAAAAAAGGAGGCCAAACACTAGCCTCCTTATCCCAATTGCTCGGGACTAACTAAACACACACAAACTATCCTAAATAGCCCAATAAAACTTTACTTCTCGAAGCATGTTTTAAACGGCGTACTGCTTTTTCTTTTATCTGGCGAACACGTTCTCTGGTTAACTCAAACTTCTCTCCTATTTCTTCTAAAGAATGGGAATGACCGCCACTTAACCCATAATATAATTTAACCACATCAGCTTCACGGGCAGTTAAAGAGGTTAAGGCTCTAGAAATTTCATTTCTTAAACTTTCCAGCATTAATTCATTATCAGGCGAAGCTTCATGTTTATTTTCTAATAATTCATACATACTTCCACCATCTTCCAAATTCCCCAAAGGAGCATCCATACTCATATGTCTTCCCTGATTTTTCATGGTTTCACGAATATCTTCAGGTAAAATATCCAATATTTCCGAAATTTCTTCGGCAATTGGTTCACGCTCCAATTCCTGCTCCAACTTAGCAAAGGTTTTATTAATTTTATTAATAGCGCCTATTTTATTTAATGGCAAACGTACAATACGAGATTGTTCTGCTAAAGCCTGTAAAATAGATTGACGAATCCACCAAACAGCATATGAAATGAATTTAAAACCACGTGTTTCATCAAAACGCTGAGCTGCTTTTATCAAGCCCATATTTCCTTCATTTATCAAATCCGGAAGACTTAATCCTTGATTTTGATATTGTTTAGATACCGACACCACAAAACGCAGGTTGGCTTTTACTAATTTATCTAAAGCCTTTTGATCGCCCTGCTTAATTTTTTGAGCTAATACCACTTCTTCATCTGCTGTAATTAATTCAACACGACCAATATCTTGTAAATACATATCCAACGAAGCTGTTTCGCGATTCGTAATTTGTTTGGTGATTTTTAGCTGTCTCATGGCTCAAAGATTTAAAAATTAAATTCAAAAAAAGGCTGAAACACTTTATAAACAGGCTTTCTTAGTGTTTCTGTATTGTATTACGATAAAAAAACAGTTTCGTTACACGGTTTTGAGTGAAAAGGCATTTTAAATGATTGAATGATTAATTTGGTTTAGGGGCATTTTTTAAATACACCTACCGGCGTGTTAAATTGTTGAAAAATGATCTTCCATTATGTGTAAAATATGAATTTCTACAGATTTTAAATTCCGATATTTAAACCAGATATGTTACAGAATTTACGAATACAAAATTTTGCCCTGATTGAGGAAACCGAAGTTCATTTGAATCAAGGCTTAACGGTTATTACTGGTGAAACCGGTGCGGGTAAATCCATTTTATTAGGTGCGCTGGGTTTAACACTTGGAAACCGAGCCGATGTAAATTCATTACACGATAAAACTAAAAAATGTATTATCGAAGCACAATTTAACATCAAAGCCTACAATCTAAAATTATTTTTTGAAAACAATGAATTAGACTTTGAAGAAATAAGTACTATCAGAAGAGAAATTACACCTGAAGGAAAATCCCGCGCTTTTATTAATGATACTCCAACAACCTTAAATATATTAAAAGAATTAGGCGATCAATTAATTGATATTCATTCTCAGCATGAAACCTTATTATTAAAAGAAACTAATTTCCAATTTGAGTTAGTAGATGCATTTGCGCAAACCACTCTGTTATTTGCAGATTATAAAAAACAATTTAGTCAGTTAAGTAAACTTAAAAAACAATTAGAAGATTTAACGGCTCAAGAACTACAAGCAAAAAAAGAATTGGATTATTTTCAGTTTCAGTTTAATGAATTAGACGAAGCCGCTATTAAAGTTGGTGTTCAACAACACTTAGAAGAAGAAAGCGAAACCTTAGAAAACGCTGAATTTATAAAAGGTAATTTATCAAAATCGTCCTTGGCCATTAACGGTGGCGATGAAAATATTGTTTCGGCATTAGCATTAGTAAAACAACAGCTACAATCTGTTTCAAAATTCGGGAAACAGTTTAATGAATTATTTGAGCGTGTGAATTCTGTTACTATTGAATTAAAGGAATTAGCCAAAGATATTGATGCTTGTGAAGAAGATGTTGTTTACGATAACGTTCGTTTAGAAGAAGTAAACACTCAACTGGATAAACTAAATCGTTTATTAAAAAAACATGGCGTTAATACCGAAGAAGAATTGTTAACGATTAAAGATGAGATTGAAACTAAATTACAACAGTTCTCATCTTTAGAATTAAGCATTGAAAAAACAAATAAAGAAATTATTTCATTAGAAAAGCAGTGCAAATCGTTAGCCAAAGATTTATCAGATAAACGACTAAAATCCACGGCAGGTATTGAGCAAAATATCAAAACCATGCTGGCCAGTTTATCAATGGCCAATGCTCAATTTAAAATTGATTTAAAACCATTAGATACATTAACATCAAATGGGTTGGATGTTATTTCATTTTTGTTTACTGCCAACAAAGGTGCGGAATTTAAAGAATTACATAAAACAGCTTCAGGTGGTGAGCTCTCGCGTTTGATGTTATGTTTAAAAGCATTATTAGCCGAACGCACTGCCCTACCAACCATTATTTTTGATGAAATTGATACCGGAGTAAGTGGTGATGTGGCAGATAAAATTGGCAATATTTTATTAGCAATGGGAAAAACCATGCAGGTGATTACTATTACACATTTACCGCAAATGGCTAGTAAAGGCAGTAACCATTTATTTGTGTTTAAATCAGACAGTAAAAACAAAACAACCTCCAGCATTAAACCACTTAACAAAGAAGAGCGCATTGCTGAAATTGCTAAAATGTTGAGTACTGGTACGCCAACTGAAACCGCAATGAAAAATGCAAAAGAATTACTGAATGCTTAAAAAAGTGATAACATTCATACCTGCCCACATTAAATTATTAGTGAAGCTGTATGTGTTTAATTTGATTTTGTTTTTTTGTATTCGATTTTTGTTTTATCATTTCAATAAATCATCCGATGTTAGCGAAGTTCCTTTTTTTGAAAAGCTCATGGCTTTTAGAATGGGATTAGAATTTGATACGGCTGTATTTTGCTGGATAGCCTATTTACCAATATTATTATGGTCGATAGCCTATTTACTAAAACAACAGCGATTGTACAGCATTGGTTTTTATAGCTTTTTAGTATTAATTCTTATTTACTTTTTTGTTGATATTGCCGACATCCCATACTTTAAACAATTTGGAACACACCTCAACAGAAATGCATTTTTATGGAACGAGAACCCAACGTTTGCAGCTGGTGTTATTTTTGGTAGTTTTTCATACTGGGGATTTTTTTTAGTGTTCTTTATAATCACCTTTATCATCCTTAAATTTTACAAAAAAGTATTTATCACTTTTAAAACTCAGTTAAAACAACAAGTGCACCCAAAATGGTATTATGCGATATTGGCATTTATACTTTTATCCGTATTTGTAACTTTAGGTGCGCGAGGGCGAACATCTGACCGTTCTGGACTTCACGAAGGCTTATCCATTGTCTCTCAAAATAATTTCATTAATCAAATTGCTATTAATCCAAACTTTACTTTTTGGAAAACTGTTTTATATAATAAAAATAAAATACCTTATAAAGTTCCTGATAGTATTCATGAAGACATTGCCTTTACCAGAAATTACTTGGGAATACAAACTCCTTTTGAACAAAACATTCATCGTATTATACAGGATAGTTCTCACACAAAAACCAAATACAATTTTGTTATTGTAGTGATGGAGAGTATGTCGGTTTTTAAAATGGGTTATTATAACGGAAAAAATTTAACGCCGCATCTTGATAAGCTCAACAAAGAATCTATTTATTGTGAAAACTTTTTTTCATCCGGCATACACACGTTTAATGGTTTATTTTCTACAACTACAGGACACCTTAGTATTTATGCTGAAAAATCAATGAAGAGTTATGTGAAAGCACCTTTTTATGGATTAGGTCCTTTAATGGCAGAGCAAGGCTACGAAACCTATTTTTATACCACACACGACCCGCACTTTGATAACATGGAAGGTTTTTTTAAGCTAAATAAATTTAATCATTTTGTGAGTCAATATGATTTTGATGATTCTCAAGCCGAAAGTTCCTTAGGTGTACCTGATCATATATTGCTAGATAAGTTAATTGAAATCACAAACAATAGAAAAAGCAATCAACCTTTTTTATCGGTAGTTATGACGGCTTCTGACCATGGTCCATGGCGCATACCTACTAACATAAGTTATAAACCAAACGGAGAAACACCGCAAGAAAACTGTACACTTTATGCCGATTGGTCGATTGGAAGATTTATGGAACAGGCAAAAAAATTGCCATGGTATAACAATACTGTTTTTATGTTTTTAGGAGATCATGGTTTATCAATGGGGCACACCTACGAAATGCCTTTAAGTTATAATCATGTACCATACATTATTCATCAACCAAAATTATTTAAAGCAGATACCATTTCATCGCCTTGCTACCAACCTGATATTCCTGCAACGGTAATGGGTATTATAGGAGCTAATTATACCAATAAAACATTTGGTATTAATATTTTAAAAGAACAACATCCCTATGTTGTTTTTTCGGCAGACGATAAAATAGGTTGCGTGGATAATCATGGGTATTATTATTACAAAACACTGAGCAACGGAGAAACATACTTAAGAAAATATAAAAAATTGGATTTAACCAATTATAAAATACAATTAAAAGCAAAAGCCGACAGCATGCATGAAAACATGATGAAGATTTATAAAACAGCCGAATATTTCATCAGAAAAGACCATTTTTTATACGAATAAAGAGCTGTTAATTTATTATATAACTTAACACTAAATCGTATATTTGTACAACTAAAATAAACACTATGGCATACAACTTATTAAAAGGAAAACGCGGTATTATTACCGGTGCATTAGATGAAAATTCTATCGCTTGGAAAGTGGCTCAAAAATGCCACGAAGAAGGCGCAACCTTTACATTAACAAACGCTCCTATTGCGATGCGTATGGGCGAGATTAATAAATTAGCAGAACAAACAGGTGCTAAAATTATTCCTGCTGATGCAACAAGCATGGAAGATTTAACTAAACTATACACCGAATCGATGGATGTATTAGGTGGTAAAATCGATTTCGTTTTACATTCAATTGGTATGAGTGTGAACATTCGTAAAAACATTCCATATACAGAATTAAACTACGATTTCTATCAAAAAGGCATTGATGTATCTGCTTTATCATTTCATAAAATGTTAGCAGCTGCTCATAAATTAGACGCGTTAAATGAACACGCATCGGTTGTAGCATTAACTTATACCGCTGCTCAACGTGCATATCCTTTTTATACAGATATGGCTGACATTAAAGCTATGTTAGAAAGTATTGCTCGTACATTTGGATACCATTATGGTAAACAAAAGAAAGTTCGTATCAACACTATTTCTCAATCACCTACTAAAACAACTGCCGGTGGCGGAATTAAAGGTTTTTCTGATTTCTATGAATTTGCTGATTTACAATCTCCATTAGGAAATGCAAGTGCAGATGATTGTGCAAATTATACCGTAAGTTTATTTTCTGATTTAACACGTATGGTTACTATGCAGAATTTATTTCATGATGGTGGCTATAGCTCTACTGGTATTAGCACTGAGTTATTAGAGAAAATTCAAGGATAAAAAACTAAAA
Source organism: Bacteroidia bacterium (assembly GCA_016787365.1). GTDB lineage: Bacteria > Bacteroidota > Bacteroidia > B-17B0 > Aurantibacillaceae > UBA4416. The sequence goes on along the minus strand of JAEUTR010000286.1, from coordinate 4,210 downwards.
CATAATTAAATGCTCTTCAGCTTAAACTAACATGGCAACATACAGTTTAGATATTAACGCTGAAGAGCATTTTGATTTTGATATATTCTCTATTACTTGCACTGAGAGTATTTATAGAGTTGTTCACGAGTTAAATCACGCATTAAATATTGATTTACAATTAAATGATTTGCTTGATTTTACTCATAAAGAAGGTGAAGATTTTTATTTCCCTCTTTATACATTTATACATGATGAATTAAATATTGAATTTAATTTATTACCAAATCAAACTTCCTTTCAACCTAAAAAAGATACCTCGAAGGTGATTGAAACGGATTTATTTGCAGGCGATATAGAACAAACTACTCGCCTACTTCCTGAACTTGAGAACTCTGATTATTTTTTACTAATTAAAGGTGATAATCGTTACTTATACAATCATGCCATTTTTGAATCTATTAAATTAAATCCTGCCTTTATCATTGTGCACGAAGTATTTATTGAAGATTTAAAAGATAAAAAATCAAAGGGAAATTTATTGTTTTAATTTTATAATATATGAATTGGGTATTATTATGTATCGCTGGATTATTTGAAGTTGCTTTTGCTACCTGTTTGGGAAAAGCTAAAGAAACAAGTGGATCTACCGCTACTTGGTGGATGGTTGGTTTTTTAGTTAGCTTAAGTATAAGTATGTATTTATTATACAAATGCACTCAAACTCTACCTATTGGAACAGCTTATGCCGTTTGGACCGGAGTTGGAGCAGTAGGTTCTGTTTTAGTCGGCATTATTATATTTAAAGAACCTGCGGATTTTTGGAGATTGTTTTTTTTAGTAACTCTTATAGGATCTATTGTGGGATTAAAAGTAGCATCACACTAATATTTGGTTAATTCCAATTTGTTTTAAATGTTCCCAAAATAATGGATAAGATTTAGAAACGACTTTTGCATCTTCGATAATAATAGTTTCTATTAATAAACTTAAAGGAGCAAAACTCATAGCCATACGATGATCATTGTAAGTGCCAATTGAAATTATTTTATCAGATACAATAGGCGACGTTACCTCAAAATCTATTGTTTTATCAGATACAATAATTTCAATCCCTAGTTTTTTAATTTCGTTTCTAAGTGCTAAAATTCGATCTGTTTCTTTTACTTTCAAAGTTTGAAGCCCTATAAATTGAAATGGAATCTGCAAACCAACACAAGTGCAAACTACTGTTTGAGTAATATCCGGACACTGAATAAAGTCTAATTTTAATTTTGATTTATTAGCATCTCCACTTTTTAAAATAATAATCTCATTATCTAAAAAAGTAGTTGTTACTCCAAAATTTTCATAAATATCTGCGCAAGCAGAATCCGCCTGTAAACTTTTTTTAAATAAATTTTGAATCGTTAGTTGAGTGCCCACTTTTGATAAAGCTACTATACTATAATAATAGGATGCAGCACTCCAATCACTTTCAACTATATAATTAGCTTTGGAATAAGAATATGGCACTGGCGACACTTTAATTTTATTTTCATGCCATTCAACTGTCGCTCCAAATTCCCGCATGATTTCGATTGTCATGCTCACATAAGGTTTAGATACTAATTCACTTATAATTGTAATTTCTAAGCCATCCGTGAAATATGGGGCTACCAACAATAAAGCAGAAATAAATTGACTACTTACTTTTCCACTTATTTCTACTGATCCACCTTGTAATTGTTTGCCTTTAATTTGAAGTGGAGGAAAGCCGTCGTTTTTTTTATAAGTTATGTCGGCTCCAAGAATTCTTAGTACATCTACTAAATCTTTTATGGGACGTTGTTGCAATCTTTCAGAACCCGTTAATTGGTAGTCACCATTTTTTAAAGAAAGAAATGCTGTTAAAAAACGCATATCTGTTCCTGCATGGCCAACATCAATAATTGAAGAATGATTGTAATTTTCTAAAGCATCTTTTAAATGATTAGTATCATCCGAATCGGATAAATTTAAAATAGAAAAATTTATTCCTGATAATGCCTTTATAATTAAAACACGATTACTAATGCTTTTAGAGCCCGGTAATTCTATTTTACCGGAAACAGGAACACTAGGTTTATAGAGTTGTAATTGCATTTAAATTTTAAATCCAACGGTTAATAAAATGAAATGACTACTCGTGTATAAACTACTTGGAGCAAACGACTCATTAAAATAAAACGGAGATAAGCCATATCTGAACTGCAATTCTGCAAAAACTGCATTATGCATTAAGGGTGTGTTTTTTTGAAAGCCTGCTCCAACACTAAAAAAAGAACTATTAACCGGATTAAATGCCGGACTTTTAAATTTTAATGGTTCATATTGATTGATTAATTCATTGCCGTCTTCCGTTACTTTTAAATGACTATCAACAATCCATCTGTAACAATAACCTGCAAAAATATAACTGGAAAAAACGCTGTTGGTTTCTTTTTGAAATGAATGTTTAAGTTGTATAGGAAAATCTAATTCATGAATTGTAATACTATATTTATATTTCAGTCTTTCTGGTGTATATAATTTTAAACTATCACTATAAAAATAATACGAATTGAAATTAACGCCGTGAAACATGTATTCCGCCCCTATCAATAAAAAATTTTGATTATTTCTGTCCAATCTAATCTCTTCTTTTATAGAAAAGCTAAACGCCATTTTAGGCTTAGCGCCAGATGTATGATTTTTATTTGATTTATATAATCCTAAAACCGGAGAAATAGCAATTCGGGTTTTTACTAAAGGGTTTTTGCGTCTGTTACGTAGGTTTTTACCGCCGTCTTCCTGAGCAGAAACTTCACAAAAAACAAAAAGTAATACAAATGTGATTAAATATTTAAAATACCGATTCAAGGCTATAAATATACAATTTAAAAATAATTGAGATTTTGTAAAAAAACCAAAAACTACTTTATAGCCGGAGCCTTATATAAAGGCACAGTACTGCATGGTTCGCCATACATAATAGATTTTGCAAAGGGCTTTAACCCTCTTACTAACTCAACATAAGCATTGGTACAAACAGGCAAGCTGCTACATCCCTTAATAACTACTCGTTTATCTTTATAGTCTTCGTATACAATACTTAATAGTGCTTCGTTAAATGCAATAGCTTCCAGAGTTTCTAAATCGCCAAACACAATTTTATTGGCATATGGCTCTAAGGCTATACTTACCAACATATAAGCCCATGTAGGTATAATTGCATCTGCCGAACAGGTTATTGCTACTAACTTATCCTTGTACTGAGCCCAATCATGCTGTTTAATAAAATCCCTGAAATCTTTTTCCTTTAAAATTAATTCGTGAAACAAGAGTGGTTTAATATCAAATAATACTCTTTCTCCTTTAGGATACAATTCTTCCAAATCAATCGTAACTAAACCACTATTTGCAACCTTATTTATGATTTCGTCAGACATGTTATTTTTTATTTACATAAACCCAAGCTCTAACTGAGCCACTTCACTCATCATTTCTTTTGTCCAGGTGGGTTCAAATGTTAAAGTTAAGGTAGCGGACTTTATTCCTTGTACCAATTTTAATTTATTCTCCACTTCGGCAGGTAACGTTTCTGCTACCGGGCAATTTGGCGATGTTAAAGTCATGGTAATTTTAAGCTCGTTATCATCATTCAGGTCAAGCTCATAAATTAATCCCAACTCCCAAATATCCACAGGTATTTCGGGGTCGTAACAGGTTTTGATTTCATCAATAACCTTCTGCATTAATTCAGTATTCTTTGTTATTATGATTGCGCTCATTTGATATAGATAACCATTATGTATGGTTATTGTTTATTGCTTAAAATTTATAGTCTTTATAATCTTTTGTAAACTCAGCATCATCAATTTTTGGGTTTACCTGTAAAAAATGATAATCATATTGCTCAAACAACCCTTTATCATCTAATATTTTTATACTTATTGGCAAAAAGTATAACTGATCAATATATAATGTAACATGTTTAGCATATGCGTTTGGCACTTTTAAAACCTGTCCTTTTTTCAGAATATGAAAGTAATCATTTAATTTCGGATTTACCTCTAAAATCATATACTCACTAACCCTCAATTTACGCGCAATAGAAGTAATACTCTCATTCTCTCCTACTGTATAATTTTCATAACCAAAATCTTTGTTATCAATAATAATCTTATAGCATGGACGATTGTTAACACGTTCTTCTCCTTCCAATTTAAAA
>JAEUTR010000273.1 GCA_016787365.1 Bacteroidia bacterium | reverse complement strand
AGGCTTCTTAAATCCCTAAATCTAAATGAGAACGGAAGGATTTGTCATAATCTTTCACGCTTCTTTTAATAACCTCTAATGCTTCTTCTCTTCCATAGGTTTCGGTTATTTCTACAATAGCTGTCGATTCACCCGGAATATTTTTATAGGTTAAAAAATAGTGACGAAGACGATTAATCAATGGCTCCGGACAATCTAAGATATCTTTCCATTTACTGTAAATTTCATCTTTGGCCATTACAGCAATAATTTTGTCATCTGCCTCATTTTTATCAATCATTCTGAATCCGCCAATAGGAATGGCTTCAACAATAATATCTCCGCTGGTAATATTGCGTTCTGTTAATACACAAATATCCAATGGATCACCGTCACCAATAATATCAGTACGACCTGTCCTTTCATTTGCTCTTTGAGCTACCAGCTCTCCACAATAAGTTTGAGGAACAAAACCATACAGTGCAGGAATAATATTTGAAAATTTTTGAGGTCTATCAACTTTTCGGTAACCTGATGCTTTGTCAATTTCATATTTTACGTGATCTGCAGGAACCATTTCAATAAATGAGGTTATTATTTCCGGAGATTTTTCTCCGATGGAGATACCATGCCATGGGTGCGCTTTGTGTAACTGAACTTTCATTTATATAACGTATTAACTATATTTTTTAAATAATTTATTGATTAGAACATAAAAAAATATGACACCTAGTATAGAACAAATGATAATGATGATGAACTGACTACTTGATGGAATAATATTTCTATTCTCTATCTTATTAGGATTTTCTTTTAACAATTTATGTAATCCAAGATTTGTTTGCAGATATCGCAACTCTTCATCATATGAAATTCCTGTTATTTCAGCAAAAAAATCTTCCTTTATGTTTTTGATATATTTTCGACTTCTACTGCAAAAATCTAACTTTGCATTATCTATCTGATAATAATTTGCATAAATAATCCATTCTTCTCCTACTCGTAATTCTTGTTTGCAAGGATCTTCATCATTAAAAATGATTTTAAAATCCTGAGCAATTATTCCTTTATATAATTCAGAAACTAAAAATATGGCTTCACTTTTGGTTTTATTTAATTTAATGGATTTAATAGATCCTTTAAAAATAATTTCATACTTAGCAATTTCCTTTTCGTTTAAAGTACTTAAAGGGCACTGACAGGCAAAAGATATTTTGCTTGCAAAGATTAGTAATAATATGACAAATAGTTGCTTCATTTTTTGAATCTTCCCCTACCCTCTACAAAGGGAGATACGTATGATAATATTTAAATTTAAACACTCATAGTTTTTACAAACTGTAAAGTTGCTTCTAGTTCCTGATACATGATTTTATCGTCTTTAATAAATGGAATTAATTTTCTAAAATCAGCTAATAGATTTTCAATTTTTGGAGACGATTTTAAAGGTCTTCTGAATTCAATTGCCTGTGACGCATTTAATAATTCGATAGCTAATAATTTTTCTACATTCTCAATAACCTTATAACATTTTGTAGCAGCATTAGCGCCCATACTTACATGATCTTCCTGACCATTACTTGATACAATGCTATCAATGCTTGCCGGCGTACATAATTGTTTATTTTGACTCACAATACTGGCTGCTGTATATTGAGGAATCATTAATCCTGAATTTAAACCCGGTTTGGCAACTAAAAATGCCGGTAGATTTCGGATACCTGAAATTAACTGATATACTCGCCTTTCAGAAATACTTCCTAACTCTGCAATAGCAATTGATAAAAAATCCAATGAAATAGCTAATGGTTGTCCATGAAAATTGCCACCACTGATAATTTCATCATCTTCAGGAAACACAGTTGGATTATCTGTTACAGAGTTGATTTCGGTTTCAAAAACTGAATTCACATAGGCTGTTGCATCTTTTGTTGCACCATGCACTTGTGGAATGCAACGGAAAGAATATGGATCCTGAACCTGTACTTTTTTTTGTGATAAAATTTCGCTACCGACTAGAATTTCACGAATGGCACGTGCTGTTTGTAATTGACCTTTATGAGGTCGAATCATATGAATATTATCTTTAAAAGGTTCTATTCTTCCATCAAAACCATCTAAAGATATTGCTCCTATTAAATCTGCCAAAGTATTTAATTTGTTGGATTTTAATAAACACCACACGCCATAGGCGCTCATAAATTGAGTACCATTTAATAAAGCCAATCCTTCTTTTGATTTTAATTTAATAGGTTCTAAACCTAATTGTTTTAAAACTACCGAAGCCTTGTATTTATTTCCCTGATAATTTACCTCTCCCAATCCTAATAAAGGCAATGATAAATGTGCTAAGGGTGATAAATCACCGGAAGCACCTAGTGAACCTTGTTCATATACTATTGGATAAACTTTATGATTATATAAGTCTATTAAACGCTCAACAGTTTGCAATTGAACAGCGCTTTTTCCGTAAGATAAGGACTGAATTTTCAATAGCAGCATTAAGCGTACAATTTCAACAGGAACTTCCTCCCCCATTCCGCAAGCATGCGACATAACCAGATTGGTTTGTAATTGTTCTAATTCATTATCAGGAATAATGACATTGCATAAAGACCCAAAGCCTGTATTAATACCATAAATAGGTTCTTTTTGAGAAGCCATTTTTTTATCCAGGTATTCTCTGCAGGCTACAATATTTTGTTTTGCTTTATCTGATAGATTTAATAATGCATTTGAATCAATGATATGTTGAATATCTTTTAATGTGATTTGTTTGTCGGTTGAGATTTCGTATTTCATTCTTTTTCCTTTTTAATAATTACTCCCTTCGACTACGCTCAGGGTGACAGTAATTGTTATCGTTGTTCGCTGGTAGCGTTATCTTTATTTATATTTTTTAAATTAAATACAATCGGGTACTTTGTTTTATATCTAATTAATTTGCCATCTTTTTTTCCTGGTTTCCATTTAGTATCTCTTAAAATTCGATATGCTTCGTTGGTACATAAATGATTGAATTCTTTCTCAACAGCTATATTACTCAGTGTTCCATTAGGTTCTACAATAAAACTTAAAACAACAGTTCCCTGAATATTCTGACGTATTGCTAAATCGGGATATTCCAAATTTTCTAAAACATATTCATTCAATGCTTCTTCGCCTTTATAATATTCAGGAGAAGCGTCCGCTATTTTATATATTACAAAACTGGTATCAAATAACGCTTGTTCTTTATGAATTGCAAAGCCTCGGGCTTTTATATATTTTTTATAAGTGTCAGGACTAAACTTAAATAC
>JAEUTR010000267.1 GCA_016787365.1 Bacteroidia bacterium | reverse complement strand
TTGGAACTAAGCGCTATAGGATTAACCCCTGGTAATACATATTACATATCAGTTGATAATCATAACGGAGCAAGTGGAGGCTACAGAGGAACCTTTAAATTATGTATGCAAGATGCTGTGACTTATGATTATTACGAAGGGGCAATTTTATTAAATGATTTAAATAATTGGTGTTCATCCGATGGTGCATATACAACAATACAGGCCACCAATGATAAAAATCCGGGATCATGCTGGAATACCGTAGGAGGTAGTAATCGTTGGTTTAAGTTTGTAGCAACTACCACACAGATAAAAGTTCAATTAAAAACGGGGGGCACAGAAGGAACCATTCAAAATCCTTATATGGCAATTTGGCAAAGCGATGGTACGACTCCAATTACATGTGTTAATTACTCATCCACTTATTCAGATTTAGAGTTAAGTTATAACAATTTAACGATTGGAAGTACATATTATATATCTGTGGATAATCACAATGGTGCAAGTGGGGGATATAGAGGTACGTTTGCACTTTGTATTAACGACAAAGCTGATTACGATTTTTATGAAGCTGCGGAAGAGTTAACTGATTTGAATAATTGGTGTTCTACAAATGCTATTTATACAACAATATTAGCTACAAAAGATAAAAATAAGGGTTCATGTTGGAATACAGTTGGAGGCAGTAATCGTTGGTTTAAATTTTTAGCAAATTCGTCTAATGCAACTATTCAATTAAAAACCGGTGGTGCCGAAGGAACACTTCAAAATCCATATTTAGCATTATGGCAAAGCGATGGAACTACTCAAATAGATTGTAAAAATTACACTTCAACTTACAGTGATTTAACGATAACAACATCTTCTTTAGTTGCAGGAAATACATATTATATATCTGTAGATAATCATAATGGTGCCAGTGGAGGCTACAGAGGTACATTTTCCTTATGTATTGATAACATAGACCAGACTTTTTATTCCATATCATCAGGAACTTGGACAACAGTTGGTAATTGGTCTAATGCAAGTCATACAGGAACAGTATCTCCTGCTACTCCAAATATTGGAGATGTGGTTTATATTAAAGGACATAACATTACTTTGAATTCAAATGTAAATTGTGCGGAAATTAATATCACTCCTGATAATGCTTCAACATCTTTAACAGTTGATAATGCAAGTTTAACTGTTACAGGAGTTGTTAGATTTACAAACAACAATAAAAATTTCGATGGATTTTTAACTGCTCAAAATAATTCTACAATAAATATATCAAATGATTTTTTGATTACCAGAGCAGGAGGGGCAAATACTTTTAGTACTACTGTTGGAAGTGGTTGTATTTTAAATGTCGGTAGAGATTTAACGATATCATCTACTTCTGGTTCGACTATTGATAATAATTTTACTGTAAATGGTTCAGGAAAGGTTAATGTTACCAGAGATTTTACAATATCAAACACAAGTGGCCAGAAAACAGTCGTTGTATTTAATAATACTTCAGCATTAACGGTGACTAGAGATTTAATATTTTCAGCAACTGCCGCTAATAAATTAGAAATGTTATTCAATAATACGTCTAGTTTAAATTTGTATAGGAATTTATCTAAGTCAGGTGGGTATGGAATATTAACATTTGGCGCTTCGTCTAATTTTAATATTGTTGGAAATGTTTATCAACAAAGTATTGCGGGAACAACTGGAACAGGCGGAGATTTATTTTCATTTACAAATATTACTGTTAATAGTACAAAAATAACCTCTCCTCAAATTGTATTAGCCGGACCTATTTCAATGAGTGGGACATTTACACATACTAAGGGGATTATTAAAACAACAACTATAAATCATTTATTATTGAATTTGTCAAATGTTCCAACAATAGGAAGTTCTTCAGCTTATATTGACGGTCCTTTACAAGTTATAGTAGCTAATAATGGTGCAAGTACAGTAAATTTTCCTATTGGAAAAGGAACTGTTTATAAACCGGCAGTATTGTATACATCACATACTGATGTTGCCTCTGTTACCTATACTGCTGAGCTAATGGAATCTTCTGCTAAAGCATTAAATTATACATTACCAGGAACTCTTAATAGAGTATCTGATTTTCGTTATTGGCAGATAGATAGGACTTCTGTTGCTAATTTATCATCAGCTACAATCAGGTTGTATTATGGAGCTAATGATGGAGTAACAGATTATACAAATTTAGCAGTAGCTAAAACGGTTGGAGCAGGAACTAGCTGGGTAGATTTAAGTGGAACTGCTACAGCAAATGGTTCCGGTAATATTCTTTCAGGCTCGTTTAATACATTTAGTAAATTTTCTTTAGCTAATAAATTGACAGGAACAAATCCATTACCTATTGAATTGTTATATTTTACAGCTATTTCAAATGGTAATAATGTGGATTTAAATTGGGCAACAGCTTCGGAGTTAAATAATAATAAATATGAAATTGAAAGAAGTATAGATGGTGTAAATTTTGAATATCTGAGAACGATTAATGCATACGGAGATGGTAATAGTGTTCAAAAACAAATTTATAATACAAAAGATGAAAAACCGTATAATGGAGTTTCATACTATCGATTAAAACAAATTGATAAATCTGGTGAGTTTGAATACAGTTCAATTGTATCTGTTGAATTTAAAAACAATGCTTATGTGAGTTTATACCCTAACCCAGCTATCAATAAATTAAATATAAAAGCAAGTGAAAGTTATACCAATGCTACAATAAAAATTATTAATACAATTGGAGGGGAGGTAAAGCAGACTTCTAAATTAAGTTCGTATAACGGTACAATTGACATTTCAGATTTAGTATCAGGTATTTATTTCGTTATCATTGAAAATGGAGAAAAAGTTGAAAACATCAAGATTAGTATTCAGAAATAAAAATTAAATAAATCATTAAAAAAGCCTTCAAGTTTACTTGAAGGCTTTTTTATTATCGTGAATAGAAAATTATTTCCTCTTAATTACTTTATGGGTTGCATTGATGATATCAATAGTGTCTAATTTATATTTAGTCATTAATTCGTCTGGTGTTCCACTTTCTCCAAAGCTATCATCTACAGCTACAAACTCTTGTGGAGTAGGTGTGTGGCGAGATAACAATTGAGCAACACTATCGCCTAAACCGCCATTCATTTGATGTTCTTCTGCTGTCACTACACATTTAGTTTTTGCTATAGATTTTAAAATCGCTTCGTTATCTAATGGCTTAATCGTATGAATATTAATAATCTCAGCAGAAATTCCTTGTTCGGCTAATTTTTCTCCGGCTTCAATCGCTTTCCATACTAAATGACCAGTAGCAATAATGGTTACATCAGTTCCTTCGTTTAACATCACAGCTTTACCAATTTCAAATTTTTGATCAGCTGGTGTAAAGTTTGGAACCGTTGGACGACCAAAACGTAAATATACTGGACCTTCATAATCAGCAATAGCAATCGTAGCTGCTTTTGTTTGATTATAATCACAAGGATTAATCACACACATGTGCGGCAACATTTTCATTAATCCAATGTCTTCTAAAATTTGGTGAGTAGCACCGTCTTCGCCTAATGTTAAACCAGCATGCGATGCACATATTTTTACATTCTTTCCAGAATAAGCCACACTTTGACGAATTTGATCATATACACGACCTGTACTAAAGTTAGCAAATGTTCCTGTGAAAGGAATTTTTCCACCAATGGTTAAACCGGCAGCAATACCAATCATATTCGCTTCCGCAATTCCCACTTGAAAAAAGCGATCAGGATTTTCTGCTTTAAAAGCATCCATTTTTAATGAGCCAATTAAATCAGCACATAATGCAACTACATTAGGATTTGTTTGACCTAATTGTTGTAAACCTGCCCCAAATCCGGAGCGAGTATCTTTTTTTTCTGTGTATGTATATTTTTTCATAGTATGTTTTGGAATTTATTTGTATTGAAAATTTATAGGTAAATTAAAATAAACGGCAACAGCATTTCCCTTTTGTCTTCCCGGAATCCATTTAGGCATTATGGAAATCACTTTTATTGCTGCATCGTCACATTCCGGACAATTCTTTACCCCTTGGATTACTTTAATATCGGTTAAGCTTCCATCTGCTCCTACAACAAAATTCAAAAAACACTTCCCCATTATTTTTTTTTCGATTGCTGATTTTGGAAATTTTATTTTTTTTTGAATAAATTTCATCATTGCTTTTTGACCTTTAGGAAAAGAAGGCATTTCTTCAACAACTGTATAAATTTCTTCTTGTGCAGTTAAGGCCTCTTGTGAATAACAAGTTATACTTAGCAAAGCACAAAATATAAGCATGATTTTTTTTATAAAAGAGGTTCTTTTCATACTAGTTTAGTTTTATATTAGTAGTTACAGCAGATGTTACTGTAAATTTTCTTTCAATAGTATTAGTTGTTTGTTTAGCGTTCTCGTATCTAAATTCCATTTTATAATTACCAGGTTGAAGATAAATAATTTCGTTTTGCAAACTTGTATTTAAGTTACAAACCCAAGTCATTTTTTTTCCATCGTCCGCAAAAATACTTCCGTAGCCATTTCCTCCTTTTACAATATAAACATTGCCTGATGTCGGAACTTTAATTGTATTGGTAATACTTTGTTGTATTTCGACATCATTTAATTTAATGCGAGGAAGCGTTAAGATTTCTAAATCGTATTTTCCAACAATATATTTATCAGTCTTTCCAAAATCCTGAATATTTAAAGTATTCATTTCTCCTTTTTTACGAACCACACAAGTAGGAAAGTATTTACTTAAAGTGCCATCTAATTCTAATTTTAAATAACCTTGAGGTGCATCTACTGGAATTATATTATGTTTTCCTTTTTCAATGGTAATGTTTTTCTTTTCAATAGGTGGAATAGTGTGAACCATTAAATCGTAAGTAATATTTGGACTTAATACTAAAGTATCCGGATTACCTCTGTGATTTAAGGTGTGTAAATAATTGTATTTTATTTGTTTGGTGTTTGAATCATAAAAAGTCATGTTTACATCTGTCTCAGTTGGCTTTTTAGTCACGTCTAATAAATCTACCTGAACAGTTGTTTGAGAAATAGCTTCAGTTAATACTAAATTCAAAACATCTTTAAAATTAGCTTCATTACTCACATCATAAAATTTACCCATGCAGCCAAATACATCTGCAAATTTTACATCTAAGCCAACACCAATAACAAAAGGGCGTAAGAAGATTCCTTTTTTTTGTAGAGCAGCAGATACTTCGCAGGGTACTCCACCGCACTCTTCAATACCATCTGTAATTAAAATAATAATGTTTCGGCAATTGCTACAAGGCGTAAAATCAGCTGCACTTTCACCTAATGAATAAGCAATGGGAGTTGTTCCTAATGGTTCTAATTTTTGAATACGTTGTTTGATTAACGGCGCAGATTTGGAGGCGGTAGCAAAAGGCACCTCTAATTTAGTGTCTTTACAATTACGCTCAGGCTTTATAAAGGTTTGATGTCCGTAGCAGCGCAATGCTAATTCTAAATTGGGAATGGTTTTTAAGCTATCTAAAAACTCTCCCATGATTCTTTTAGCAACTTCAATTTTGATATTACTATTCCAAGGAGCATACATGCTATAGGAATCATCAAAAATAAAAAGGATACGATTTGTAGGCTGCGAGCGAAGATTGACGAACGACGAAGTTAGAATGATGAGTAATAAAAAATATTTATTCTTTAATTTCAATTGAATCAGTCGTTATTCTACGTTCGTAACTCGTAGTTTTTTATTAATAATCTCCTAAAGTTTCTTCTAACTGACCTAAAGCTTTTGCTAATTGCTCATCGTTAGGAGCAGATCCATGCCATTTATGTGTTCCCATCATAAAATCAACACCCGCACCCATTTCAGTTTTCATGATATTCATAATAGGCTTTCCTTTACCGATAAATGTTTTAGCTTTTGCTAAACCTTCAATCACAGAAGCCATATCATTTCCTTTTTCAGTTTCAACTACTTGCCAACCAAAAGCTTCAAATTTTGCTCTTAAATTTCCTAATGATAATACATTTTCAACGTCACCGTCAATTTGGCGTCCGTTATAGTCAATAGTTGCAATATAATTATCTACTTTATTTGCCGAAGCATATAATGCTGCTTCCCAAATTTGTCCTTCTTGTAATTCTCCATCACCATGCAAGCTGTAAATGATAGAGTTATCTTTATTTAATTTTTTTGTTAAAGCTGCACCAATTGCTACACTCATACCTTGTCCTAGCGAACCACTTGCAATAC
>JAEUTR010000259.1 GCA_016787365.1 Bacteroidia bacterium | reverse complement strand
TTGTATTAATAGGCAACGCATTGCCCAGCTACACATGTTATTATCGTCAGCAGGATTTGATTTTTGCCAAATAGATTTTGGAACCACGCCAAACATAGCGCCACCATCTAATTTAAAATGTCCGGTGTTTATAGAGTATAGTTGCATGTTGTTTTTTTATAAAAATAGTAATTAAACTTTATAATTTGAACAGGGATGTTACAGATTGTGAGGATTATTACGGATTTATTTTTTTGTATTTTATCTGTGTGCATCCGCTAAATCTGTTTTATCTGTGTTCCAATTTAATAATAATTAAACTTCATTTTACCTTCACTCACTTCTAAATTTGGAAAAGGAATTTTAATCATATTAATACAAGAGAAAACAGATTTTAAAAATTTAGATTTGGTTTTAATTCTTGTGAAATCAACATCCAATGAAAAATAACCCTGACGATAACGGTTAAAAAAATGAGTTGTGCCATCTTTATCCTGTGCTAATACATTGTTATAACTTGCGCCAATCATGCCGTCAGCGCCATAACCAAAAGCTATATTTAACCATTTTGGAAATTTATTTTCTGATTTTATAAACGAGGAAGGATTAATGCTTAACCAATAAATTTGTCCGTTGTAATCCTTTAAAATTTGTGTATAAATTGATTCACCTAATAGCTCGGGTCTGTATTTTGCATATTTGGATGTATAAAAAGAAAATTTTAATTGTATACGTTGTTCGTTCCATAATAGTTTTTGTCCGATGGCCATACCTGCCCCTAAAGCATTAGCACTCATGTCTCCCCAACTAAATCCCCATCCATCGCTATAACCATCCATTACTTCAATGGCACTCATATATGCAAAGCCACTTAAACCACCAATGAGCAATTGATGTTTTTTTGAATAGCCTGCCCATTCCATAGCATTCATCATTAATCGCCCTGTTTGGTATGTTGAAAAAGTATGTCCGTATTTATCCATCTGAAACCATTCGTTATTATCATTAAACGTATGAAAGGTTGATGTGCTATATTCCTGATACCAGGCCTGATTTAAATAAATAAGAGAACCAGAGGTTAATGCTATGGAAGAAATACCAAGGGTAAGTTTTCTCTTTTTAAAAACGGATAAAGAATCCGATGCAAATACCGATTGATTTACAATTAAAAAAAGAAATATGATAAATTTTAAGCGTAACAAAATAATATTTAAAACTAATCTAAGTTACTAATAAAATTAGTAATGGTAGCATTCACTTTTTCAGGATGTGTTTCCATGGGGCAATGGCCGGCATTTGGAACGACTAATGAAGTTGTGTTGGGTTTAGAAAAATAGTCTGTAGCATTTTCAATAGGAATCCATTGGTCTTTTTTACCCCATACAATTAATTTAGGAATGGTATTAATAACGGAATCACTAATCATTGCATAGCCCGAATGAGCTGCCATTCTGAAAATTGATGAGCCGCTGTTTTGTATTTTAAAAGGCTCCATGTAACCAACAACACTTGGTTTATCTGCCGTTTGTCCGTATGCAGAACTTAAAAGTTCCTGAAAAGATTGGGTGTTTAAAAATTTATATTTCAAAACAATATCTGTCCATTTTAAAAGTGGAGGATATAATATGATATTTTGTAATGAGGAATGTGTTGAGGAAAAAGGTAAGCCGTCTATAAAAATTAATGAATTTGTTTGTTGAGGGTATGCGCTTGCAAATTGACCTATAACTGTTCCTCCCATGCTATGACCTATTAAATTCCACTGCTGATGATTAGTATGTTTATTAATCATCGTTAATAAAAAATGAATAGCTTGAATTTTATTGGTATCTGTATAATTTGCTGTTTCTGTTTTATCACTATAGCCAAAAGCAGGCATATCGATCACTACAACCAGATTCTCGTTGTTTACAAGTGAGTCAATATTATGACGGAAAGAAAAAGTACTGGCACTAAAACCATGTATTAATATAGTTTTATGTTGAATATGTTTTGGAACAAATAATCTGAAATGGAAATTGGTATGGTTGTAACTAAAAAAATAAGAGTTCGAATAAGGTTTAGAAACAGCAACGTTTAAGTTGTCACTAAAAAAGTAGGGAATAATGCTCAGGAGAATAAAAACGATAATGAGAAGAATGAAAAAATATTTTAAAATATATTTTAAAACCTTCATATTATATCAGGTCTTTTACCAGCATATTGCCTTTAGTGGTATTTAATACCTGATCCATATCTTTCATTAAATTATTGATAACAGTTAAATCTTTAATATTATCAATAGGTAATTCATTCACTCCTTTTTCATCCAGTTTATCAATAATAAACTTTACGGTTAGCTTACCATCTGATATTCCTGGTTGATAACCAATGTCTTTATCATTACTCATTTTTATTTCATTAAACACACCTGTTTCAATAAATTCATTAATCACCATACGGGCAAGTCTCACCGGTAAATCCAGCTTGGCAGCAATTTCAATGGAAGTTAATGCAGTTTTTCCTTCATTAAAATTTTTAACAACCAGATTAGCAATCATTAATGCAATCACGCGTTTATATCTGTCGCTAATATTATTAATTTCATTTTCTAATTCATAATGATCCACATTTTGGTGCGCAAAAGTTAATTCGGCCCCAAATAATACCACAAACCATGAGTATTGAACCCAAATTAAAAATAATGGTAAAGCGGCAAAACTCCCGTAAATTTTATTATACTGTGCTACCCCAATTTGAGACGAAACATAAGCCCATTCCAAAAGTTCAAATAAAATGGCGGCAATTAATGAACCCATTGCAGCACCTTTAAAAGTTACTTTTGTATTAGGTAAGGCCATGTATAAAAAGATAAACATTGCCCATATTAAAGCAAAGGCAAATAACTTTAAAAACAAGGCGGTGGCAGGACTAATGATGGCAACATTAGAAGCTACATTGTCTAATCCTGTTTTTAACCAAACAGTTAAGCCTCCTGAAAGTATTATAAAAATAGGGCCAATTAACATAATGGATAAGTAATCAGTTATTTTTCTCGTCCAGGTTCTTCCTCGTTTTATTTCCCAAATTTCATTAAAACTGTTCTCAATGCTATTTAACAAGCTAATGATAGACCATAATAATAATACAATACCAACTCCTGCAATTAATCCGCCTTTGGTATTGGCCAACATTTTATCCGCATACACAAAGGCCTGAGTTAAAATATCTTTTTGGTCTTGAAATTTCATCAACAAATCCTGTTGCAAGGTTTCCTGAAACCCAAAACCTTTAGCAATAGCAAAAGCCAGAGCGATAATAGGAACAATTGAAAATAATGTATAGTAGGTGAGGGCTGTTGCTTTTAACAAGCATTTATCTTCATTAAACCCATTAATGGCAAGCGAAAAAACACGCAATTGTCTTACTAAAAAACTTTGTTTTTTGCCAAGTTTATCAAGACGAACACGCCATAAATTATGGTTTAAAAAATGAGTAAAGCGTTTGAAAAGTGTGACTACGTTTGCCATATGATGTAAATATAAGCAATCTACTGTAGATTTAAAATTGCCTATTTTGATTTTAGGTCCGCTCTTAATTGATTGGATGTTTTTCTACTGCCATCATGACTCCATCCCGGAGGACCAAACACATACATAAACTTATTTTTTAAAGAGGTTTGTTTTTTTAAGTCTTCATAAATGGCTTTCCATTCGTGAAATACCATGGTTATAGGATTGTATGTTTTTAAATTGCTTGTCAGGCCATATACCACTTCTTCCTCTTCTTTTTCAAAAGTTCCAAATACCCTGTCCCAAATAATAAAAATCATTCCCATATTTTTATCAAGGTATTTAATATTGCTGGCATGATGTACCCGGTGATGAGACGGCGTTGACAAAAACCATTCTAAAAAGCCTAGTTTGCCAACCGTTTTTGTATGAATTAAGATACCATAAATTTGAGTAGCGGCATACATAAACATCACATCTAAAGGATCAAAACCAAATAAGGATAAAGGAATGAAATAAACAAAACGATATAGGGGTTGAAATACAGATGAACGGAATCCAACTGTTAAATTAAATTCTTCAGATGAATGATGTGTTACATGAACAGCCCAAAAAAAACGGCAGTAGTGATCTATACGATGCATCCAATAAAACATAAAATCTTCGGCAAATAGCAATGCCGTCCAGTAAAGTATAGGGTGTGCAATTTTATCAATACCGGTAAATTTAAATTGATAAAAATACCATAATACACCAAGGCAAATTCCTCTTACTAAAATATCCAGCGAAAAGTTAAGCGTGGTTAGATATAAGTTAGATAGTATACCTTTTGTAGAGTAATACTTTTTTTGTTTCCAGTAACTATATAAAATCTCTATACCTATTACAATGGCGTAAATTGGTATAGATAATTTGATCAGAAGTTCTTCTCTAAACTCGTTCATGCAATGCGTGATATTAATCAGCCACAAAGATAAGAAGGCTTTTTAGTTATTTGAATACTCCTGATTAACTTTTCAAGAAAATGATATTAATCAGGAGTATTAGGTTTAATCTCTAAATAAATTCAAATAACCTTTTTCGGCTGTTGATTTATCTTTTTGATCTGTATAATTAATGATGTAAAAATAAGTTCCATCAGGTGCAGATCCGGATTTTGCAGAACCATCCCAAAAGCCGTTTACGCCATCCCATTCGTACATTTTTAGTCCCCAACGATCATAGATAATACAATTTAAAGTTTTAAGTCCTGTTGATTTTACTTTAAATACTTCATTTTTCCCATCACCATTTGGTGTAAATACATTTGGTATTGAAACAGTAGTAGGATTAACAAATTTTACACAATTAGTTACGCTATCTCTGCATGCCGAATTAATAGCTGTCAATTTAATACAACAACTTCCTGTATCGGTTATCGGAATAGTTAATTGTTCGTCTGTTGATAAACCATCACAGTAATCCCAAATGATAGATGTTTGTCCGGTACTGGTATTATTCAGATTAAGTATTTCTCCTATTGTCATAATACTGCCTGTAATTCCTGAATAACTTGCCGAAATTGAATTTACATTTACAATAACAGTTCCTGATAATGCAGGACATCCACTTAAGGATGTTCCATTAACAACATAAGTTGTTGTATTAACAGGAGCAACAGTTTGAGAATAGGTGTTTACTCCATTACTCCAGGTATAAGTTGTGGTTGTTGAATTTGAACCTGTTCCAAATAAAGCCACTGTTTGAGAAGGACAGGTAGAAAATGTAAATGAATTTGTTGTTAAACTTGTGTTATCAACCGTAACAAGTGTTGTAGCACTACTTACACATCCACCATTAGAGCCCACAACAGAATAAGTAGAGGTATTAATAGGTGCAGGATTAATTGTGGCTGTGGTTTCTGAAGTACTCCATGTAAAACTTGTTGCGCCCGAAGCTGTTAATGTAGCTGTTTGGCCTGAACAAACAGATGCAGTATTTATATTGATAGTTGGCGTTGTTGCTACATTAACAACAGCACTTGCAGTTAATGTATTGATACAGCCGTTAGCATCTGTTCCATTTACAGCATATGTTGTAGTAATAACAGGACTAACAGTTTGAGAACTACCATTTATGCCATTAGACCAAGTATATGTATTTGCTCCACTTACCGTTAAGGTTGCTGTTTGTCCAGCACAAATATTAGTAGCATTAACTGTAAGTGTAGGAGCTACATTTACAAAAACAGTAGTAGACGATACGCCATCACATGAACCGATAGCTCCTGTAAATGAATAAACAGTTGTAGTAATTGGGCTAACATTTATACTACTATTATTGGAACCTGTACTCCAAGTATAGGTGCTTGCTCCATTGGCAGTTAATGTAGCTGTTTGTCCGCTACAAATAGTTGCTGTATTTGCCGTTGGCGAAATTCCTGATCCAACAGTTATGGAGGCGGTAGCAGAAGATGTGCAGGTTCCATTTGCTCCAATAACTGATACCACTGTTGATGCAGAAGGAGTTAAAGTGTAATTGCTTCCGGAAACATTTCCCGGAGTCCATGTAAATGTTGATGCTCCAGAAACCGTTAAACTGGCCGTTTGCCCAGAACAAATAGCAACAGAGTTTACCAGTAAAGTAGGAGTTGATGTTACATTTACAGAAGCGGTAGTAGTAGTGGAACAGATGCCATTTGAGCCTGTAATTGTATAATCAGTAGTTGAATTTGGATTCACGGTAACAGAAGTAGTGAATACACCTATAGGTGACCATGTATAACTGCTAGCTCCGTTAGCGGTTAAAGTGGTTGAATTACCTGAGCAAATGGTCATGTTGCCAGTTACAGATAATGTAGGTTGGTTAATTACGGTAATTGCAACTGTATTTGTTCCCGAACACGATCCGTTTGTACCATCTACAGTATAGGTTGTGGTAACTGTCGGAGAAACAGCAATAGTATTAGTATTTAATCCATTACTCCATGTATAAGTTGAAACGCCACTGGCGGTTAAAATACCTGTTTGTCCTGCACACACAGTAGCACTTGTAACAGCAATGGATACCGCTGAACCGATAGTGATAGAATTAGTAAGTTGAGTAACGCAATTTCCATTTGCTCCTATTAATGTAACGGTTGTAGAAGATGCAGGACTTATCGTGTAGGTAGTGTTATTTGAATTTCCTGGCAACCAGGTATAGGTTGCTGCTCCGTTAGCGCTTAAGGTTGCTGTTTGACCTGTGCAAATTGTTGTTGCAAAAGGAGTTAGAGTAGGAGTTGTTGTAACGTTTAATGAACTTGTTGCTGTTGCCGAACAGGAACCATTTGCACCTGTAATGGTATAAACAACACTTGAAGATGGTGTTACTGTTATACTTGAGCTTGTTTGAGAACCCGGATTCCAGGTATAATTAGTAGCTCCGGATGCTGTTAAGGTTGCAGTGCTACCAGAACAAATAGAAACATCGGTAACAGTTAAAGATGGAATAGAATTTACGGTAACAGTGGCTGTTTGTGTACTGTTACACGACGCTGAAGAACCGGAAACAGTATAAACAGTTGTTACAGTTGGTGTTACAGAAATTGTATTTGTTGTTGGTCCTGAAGACCATGTGAACGTTGTAGCTCCGCTTGCTGTTAATATTACAGATTGTCCTGAACAAATACTTGGACTGTTAACTGAAAGATTGGCTCCATTGTTTACAGTAATAACAATTGGTAAACGATATAAGCCCGGACATGATCCTGCAAACACTGTATAAGTTCCTGCTGAGGAATATACCGGTGTTGTATAAGCGGTTCCGGTGCTAACGGCTGAACCACCGGCAGCTGTATTATACCATTGTATGGTTACAGTTGGATTTGTTGAAGTTGCTGTTACATTAGCCGATTGATTAGTACAAATAGTTTGATTAGAAGAAGCTGTTAATGAGAAGGATGGACTAATAATCTGATCTTTGGTTCCAACATCTCCGGAGGTTGCCCCATTCATAGGAAATTCTGTATCAAAAGCTGCTGCATTGGTAGTACCATTCGCTCCACCATTTACATTTTGTGTAAATCCTGTATTAGTGGCAGAAATATAACCGCCACTTCCACCACCACCAGGTCCTTGTCCTTCAGATGTCACTCCGGTAATTGCCTGATTACCACCTCTTCCTCCATTTGCATTTGCGGTGATTCCTGATACAACACCATTACTTTGTAAAATAATTGTTCCTCCTGCTCCGGCACCTCCTGCACCATCAATCCCTTGAGGAGAAACAATTGACGAACCAAAAGCATTATTTCCATTTGCTCCATTAGCGTTAATTGATCCACTACCGGATATAGTCCCATAATTTAAGATATAAATTAATCCGCCACCGGCGCCACCAGAAGAAGCATTAGCTCCGTTTGATTGGCTGGAGGACATATGTCCTGCACCTCCGCCTCCGCCCATAAATAATTTTCCTGTACTGTAGTCTAAAGGTCTACCGCCAAAACCACCATAGCTGGGGCGTCTAAACGACCCCCATGATGCATTATTAGGCCCAACTGAATTGGGATTTGTTGAATTATTTGTAGACGTTCCGTATCCTCCTTTACCACCACCACTCGATGTAATAAAAGCCCTTCCCGCAAATTCAAGATTAAATGGCACACTATAGGTTGTATTTGCCAATCCATAACCTTTCCAGTTACTGATATCTCCACCATTGCCTCCGCCTCCGCCTCCGCAGTTATTAGCATTCCCGCCTCCGCCTCCGTTTGCCGGAGCGCCTTTACACTGTTTTCCTAAAGAGTCAATTGCTAAGGTATTATTTAAACGATTACTACCAATACCTTCTCCTTTTTCAGCACCATCATTAGGATTCCTTGTTACAAAATTACTGTTACCTGAACCTCCGTTCCCAACAGCTGCGCCACCTCTAAATCCTAAGCCATTAGCCGAAATATTTCCATCAATAATCGTGTTACCATCTACTTCAACAGCTAAAACGCCACCAATGGTTCCGTTCCAGGCATCGGTTGTTAAAACTCCAGCTGCTGTAACGGTTAAATCTGTATAACGAGGAACACGTACAACCTGAGTTTTACCTGTTGCCGAATAGCTGTAGGTTAATTC
>JAEUTR010000248.1 GCA_016787365.1 Bacteroidia bacterium | reverse complement strand
GGATCAGAACTTTTTAAAAAATTCATTAAATAGCTAGAATTTTTTGAAGCAAATTCAAACTCATTTATGATTTCTTTTTTTAAAGAAATCATTTTTTCAAATGAAACTATTTTATTTTCATTAATAAACATATTTATAGATTAATTATTTTTTAAAGATTATATATTCGATTTACTATATCTAATTTAAAAAGTTAAAATATTAACTTAATATGAATTATATTATTTTATTATAAATAACTAAATTATTCTTTTCATTTTTATTTCTTTGGTGAAGAAATATTTTTAATTAAATGAATAATTTTTTTTTCTATTTGATTGTCATCCGCATGTCCAAAAGAAGCATTATTGATAATAAAATTTTTAGTAGGAAGATTTGCTCCCAAGTTTTCATCGTTTGACGTATGTGTTGCTAAATAACCAAAACCAATATTTGAAACCGTATTAAATGAAGGTATTAGAATATTTCCACCATTAGTCCAAATATCAATATTCCATTGTATATCCCAAGCCGTTTTTGTTTTAGCATTAAAAGTTAAAAATTCTTCCCAAAATTCTTTATCATTTGTCTTATTATTAATTATATCTTTAATTGCTTCCCAATTATTCATTTCATGAGAATACTTAGCCCAACATCTTCTCCATGTTGCCCATCCCCAATTAGGAAACGAAAAATTAGTGCTGAGTAATTTTGGAGGATTGTCATGGTCAAAATTGATGTTAGTTCCGGATATCTGATATACAGACTCATCATTCTTGTGTTTTTCCAGTAAAATCGAACTAAATTCGAAAAATGATGGGTGAGCAATACAATCATCTTCTAAAATGATACCATACTCTACCTGAGAAAAAAACCAATCTATTCCTTTTACAATGGATTCGGAACAACTATTAATATGATGATCTTCATACTTTTTATAAACAGTACACTCCCACGTTATTTGTTTATCAATTGCCTTTTTTATAGCATCTGTGTATTCTTTTTCTGCATCATTTTTAGGAGCATTAGCCGAGATATAAAGATGTGTTGGTTTTATTAATTTTAAGGAATCTAAAACTGCTACAACTTTATCAAGTCTACGATATACACATAATAGTATTGGAGTGTTCATTTTTTAAAGTTGTATACATACAAATATAGTTGAATCTTAATTTAGAAAGAAAATTTTCCTAGATATTTGTAGTATATTTAAATTTTTAAAATGCTACTCCTATTGCCGAGTGTTAAATCATTAATTATTAAATGGATAAACAACTGTCTGATTTTTATAACGGGAAACGTGTACTTATAACAGGTAATACAGGCTTTAAAGGGTCTTGGTTGAGTTTAGTGCTATTTCATTTTGGAGCTAAAATTGTAGGATATTCACAAAAAGAAAACATACATAATACATTTAGTAAAGATACTATTGAGCATACAGGTCTTATACAGGAATATGGAGAAATAACTAATAAATTTTTATTAGAAAAAATCATCGAAGAATATCAACCCGAAGTAATTTTTCACTTAGCTGCTCAGCCTCTTGTTTCAAAATCTTACAAAATTCCATTTGAAACAATGAATACAAATGCATTTGGAACATTAACCTTATTAGAAATTTTAAGAAGCTATGATAAAAACTGCTCCTTAATATTTGTTACCAGTGATAATTGTTATGATTTGAGAGAAAAAAAAGAAGAATATACAGAAGAAGATTTATTAGGAGGCTATGATCCTTATAGTCTTTCAAAAGCATTTCAAGAACAACTATTTAAACTTTATTACGAAAACTATTTTAGAAAAAAAGACAATATACGATGTTGCAGTTTAAGATCGGGGAATCTTATTGGAGGTGGTGATTTTGCTATATCCCGTATTATTCCTGATTTGGTGTCTGATTTAAATCATAATAAAGATATCATTCTACGAAACCCAAATGCCGTAAGGCCATGGATGTTTGTACTAGATACTATTCATGCATATTTACTTGCATCAATAACTATTAGCAATTCAAAAGAATTTTCTGGACAATCTTTCAACATTGGACCTCAAAAAAAAGACCTTAAAACTGTAAATGAGCTCGTGAACTTATTTATAAAATATTACACGAGTTCAGAACAGTCCAAAATTATTCATCAAAATCAACCTCAATTTGAAGAATCCAATTATATCTTTTTATCAACTAAAAAAATAAGAGAGATATTGAAATGGCAAGAAAAATATACCATTACTGAGTCTGTAGAAGAAACGGCAAAATGGTATACAGAATATTACAAGGACAAAAAGCATATTGTAAATTATACATTAACCTTTATTGAAACATATTTCAAAAAGTAATTTGATATAAAATATTTACAACTCGTTTTATTTAATATTTAGGAAATAGAGAATTGTGCGCAAACAAGAGAGTATAATTATATTATTTTCATATAATTTAGTGTAGTCTTGTTTAACCCAAATATATCTTGGAATTCGTTTTTACTAAATTTAGTAAATATTATGTGTAATCTGTTTTTATAATATTATATGGTTAGTTATTTATAATAATCAAGAAGTTATTTTTTAGGGTAAAAATGTTTATTTCACTTATTATTCATACATTTATCTTTAAATAATGGAATTATGCTTATCCCTAATTTTGACATTGTAATTATAGGTGCAGGTCCTGGTGGTGCATCTGCGGCCATATTTGCTGCTAAAAAAGGGCTAAAGGTTGCATTGTTAGATAGATCCGTATTTCCTCGCGACAAAGTGTGTGGTGATCAAGTTATATTAAACGCATTAGATACTTTAGTTAAACAAAATATTGATTTAACACCTTTAATAAACCAGTCTGTTATAACAGGTTGTTTACAATATATTACAGATAAAGAGACAGTGTCATTTGATTTGAGAGAATCACAAATCAAATCATTTTCTTGTAAGAGATTATTTTTTGATAATTTTTTATTTACGGAAGCCAGTAAATTAGTTGAAAAGTTCTACCTAGGAATTGAAGACATTTCAATTAATGAAGAAAATGGTTATAGTAATCTATTTTTCAAACAAGAAAATGAA
>JAEUTR010000241.1 GCA_016787365.1 Bacteroidia bacterium | reverse complement strand
AATGATAAAATCTATTTATACTTTTGTTTTATTTTTATTGCTATCAAAATCTTCATTATCTCAATTTGGTAAAGATGGGGAGTTAACCATTAGTACTGGTACAAATATTATAAACCAGTATACTAGTATATCAAATAATATCTCAATTGGTCAAAATACTATTTCTGTAACTTCAATTACAGATTTAAATGTACCTACAAATTTAACCTGTGGGGATTTAATAATAATATACCAAGCACAAGGTGCTAATATGACTACTACAGATAATTCATTATATGGAAATATTGTTAACTATAATAGTGCAGGCTTATTTGAATACAGGCATGTTGTCTCTGTAAATGGTAATACCATTACATTAAATGCTCCGCTAAATAATAATTATTTATTAACAGGTCATCCGCAAGTTGTAAAAGTTCCTCAATACACAAAACTAACAATTAATTCAGGAGCTATTGTTACTGGATTGAACTGGGACGGAAGTAAGGGAGGTATAGTTTCAATTCATTGTTCTGATAGTTTAATCTTAAATGGGCAAATCAAAGCTAATGATATAGGATTTAGAGGTGGGAAAACAAGAATTACATCAGAATTTTTGTATAATGGTATAAACTACGTTTCATCAGTTCTTGGTGCCGGCGGCGAAAAAGGAGAAAGTATTTGTGGTTATACTTTGGAATATATTAGTACTGGAGGTAGTTTTTGTAGAGGTGCGCCTGGTAATGGTGGTGGTGGTGGTATAGGAAACTCAGGAGGAGGAGGAGGAGCAAATGCATCAAATGGTAATGTTTATAATGGTGCCGGCATTATGTGTTCTACCTGTACAGGTTCTTCTGCTTGGACAAAAGATGCAGATTATATTGCTAACGGTAATTCACTAACAAATTCATCCGGTGGAGGTCGTGGAGGAAATTCAGGCGCTGCTTATAATGCCAATGCCTTAATAGATCCTCCTGGTTCAGCCGCATGGGGAAGTGACAGATGGAGAAATGTTGGCGGAAGAGGCGGCAAACCATTAACCAATATAAATAGCATTCAAAGAGTTTATTTTGGCGGTGGTGGTGGAGCTGGCGATGCTAATAACAATGCCGGAAGTAATGGAGGAAATGGAGGTGGATTAATCTATTTAATAACCCCTAAAATAGTAGGAACAGGAACTATATCAGCAAATGGAGGTAATGCCGCAGGTTCCCATGCGCCACATGATGATGGACAAAGTGGCGGTGGTGGTGGTGGATCTATTATATTAAATTGTGATACCATCTACTCTTCTGTTTTTTTATCAGCAAAAGGAGGAGAAGGCGGAAGAATTATTGCTAATACAGTTTATATTACTGGGCCAGGAGGAGGAGGTGGTGGTGGTTTTATAAGTAAACCATTCAACAGCATTCCTTCAACTGATATTTCAGGTGGGAAGTCTGGATTTAGTGTATTTTCTTGGGTTTCTGAATTTCCTGTTAATGCTGCTACTGATGGAGCAAGCGGATTGGTTCAATCTATTCCTGTTTTTACGGTGATCACGAATGTAAACGTAAATACCAGCTCTGTAGCCATAGCTTCCGTATCAAGTAATTCTATCTGTTCTGGAGAAAGTGTAACAATTATACCGAGTGGCTCATCTAGTTATTCATTATCACCCGGAAATAACACTGGAAATAGCTTTACAGTGAATCCAACTATAACTACAACATATACAATCAATGCATTAAATTCATGTAATACATCTTACACAACAGTTACCATAAATGTTGCTGTAGTGCCTCCGCTTTCTTCTCCTAACCAAACTATATGTAGCGGACAAACAGCTACTTTAACCGCAAGTGGAGCGACAAGTTATACATGGTCTGAAAACAATATAATTTCAAACTCTATAACAGTTTCCCCTAATACAACATCCATTTATACTGTTACTGGATCGAATGGAACATCCTGCACAAGTATTCGAACTCTTACAGTTGACGTTATTAATACGCCAAGTTTAACCATTAATTCTCCTACTATTTGTGCAGGAGAAACAACTACATTAAATGTGACCGGAGCAACGAACTACACTTGGAGTTCTTCAGGAATTGTAAGTAATCCATTTACCTCATCACTTGTAGTATCTCCTACTATAACCACAAACTATTCTGTAACAGGAACAAATATGGCTTGCAGTAATCAAACAGTTACTACGCTGTACATAACTCCTATGCCTACTCTCTCCATCACCGGCAATACGATCGTTTGTCCTGGACAAACGGCTACATTAACTGCCAGTGGAGCAACTACATACACTTGGAGCACAGGGGGCAATTCTTCCAGTATAAATGTTAATCCCACATTAAATACAACATATACAGTTATAGGAGCTGTGAATGATTGTATAAGTCAAACATATGTTAGTGTTAACACCAGACCAAATATTACAGTTGGAGGAAATACTTTAATTTGTTCAGGTCAAACAACAACATTAACAGCATCTGGGGCTAGTAATTATACTTGGACAAATTCTTCTTCTCCCTCCAATCCATCAGGAAGCGTTGTAATAGATTCTCCAAATTCTACGACAAATTATACAGTTACAGGGAACATGAATTCCTGTATAACTTCAGCAGTAATATCTGTAAGTGTAAATTCTACTCCAACTATTTCTGCCATATCTTTCACTAATACATCCTGTGGATTAAATAATGGTTCAATAACAATTACATCATTACCATCTACAAATACTTATAGCTGGAGTTCAGGAATTATATCTACTTCCAACATAATAAACAATTTAGCTTCAGGTAATTATACAGTTACTGCAATAAATGGAACTTGTGAAACATCCACTTTAATTTCAGTTTCAGGCTCTTTACCTTTAGTTATATTAGCATCTACTGTTACACCTTCTGATTGTGGTAGTAATAATGGAAGCATAAGCGTTATTGATAATCAAATAAATAGCATTTACACTTGGAGCCCATCTATTAGTAGCACATTAAATTCCATTAATAATCTAGCACCAGGTAATTATTCTTTAACAATTATAAATGGGTCATGTGCTACATCCACAACTTTTTCTATAGGTTTAATTGGTGGTCCTAGCGGATTGGATGTTATAATCGATAATACACTTTGCAAAAATACTGATGGAAGTATTCAAATTACTAATGTTATTAACGGTACTGCACCCTATCTGTTCAGTTTAAATAATTCAGGATTTATCTCGGCTACAACATATAATAATCTAAGCCAAGGGAATTATACTGTTACAGTAAAAGACAACCTAGGATGCACATACAGTCAAATTTTATCCATACAAGATACAACGATAAATACCACTATTGACTTTCTTACAAATGCACCAAATTGTTATGGTAACGATGGCTCTTTTATTATTCATACCATTAATGGCGGCACTTTCCCTTATTTTATTAGTTTTAACAATAATATATATTCAACCAACACCATATTTGAAAACTTAAGTTCAGGAACATATTCACTGAGTGTAAAAGATTCTAATAATTGCGAAACAGGTTTTATATTAACAATGCCAAAAAATACTGGAGATTATACGTTATATATTCCAAATACTTTTACTGCAAATAATGATAAGGTAAATGATATATGGTATGTTTATGGAACCTGTTTAGGAAATTTTCATTGTTATATCTATAATCGTTGGGGCGAAATGATTAAAGAACTAAATAATATACAAGAAGGTTGGGATGGTACTTATAAAGGAAATTCAGTTCCTGAAGGAGTTTATACATATTTAATTGAAGTTGAAGTCTATGATAAAATTATTAATAAGAGTGGACATATTACCCTGTTTAGATAATGATATTAGCAGGATAATTTAAAAGATTTAGTTTATAATTATATGAAAACGCAAAAAAGCTCAAACAATTGTTTGAGCTTTTTTATAATCAAATGAATCTTAAACTTTAGACAGTTTATTCTTAACCATCGTAATGATGATTGGCAATACTGATATACCTATAATACCAAGACATACCAAATCAATATGCTTTCTTATGAATTCCACTTCGCCTAACAAATAACCGGCTGTAGTTAAACCACCAATCCATAAAGCGCCACCTAACACATCATAGGCTAAGTATTTTTTATACTTCATTTCGCCAACACCTGCTGCAAAAGGAGCAAATGTTCTCACAAAAGGCACAAAACGAGCCATGATAATGGCTTTAGTTCCATGTTTTTCGAAAAACACATGCGTTTTATCCAAGTATTCTTTTTTAACTAAAGCTCTTCCTTTAAACTTAATGTCAAAAATTTTAATACCAATTTTTCTGCCAATCCAATAATTACAATTATCGCCTAACACAGCTGCAATAAACAGCAAAATTAACAAATACGACATGTTTAAATGCCCTGTGCGTGCAAATAAACCGGCAGTAAATAAAAGAGAATCACCTGGAAGAAATGGCATAGCTACCAAACCTGTTTCAATAAAAATTACTAAAAACAGAACCACATAAATTGCAGTTCCAAAATTGGCAAACAACCAATCAAAATCCAAGTGTAAAATGTGTTTAAATAATTCAATCATAAAATTAGTTTAAGGTTCAAAAAGAAAAATTCAAAAAAAAGATTACAATCCTATCTCGTCGATATAAGCTAAAATACCGCCTTTTAAATTGTATAAGTTTGTAAAGCCATGTTGGCTTTCTAGTGCTCCTATAACGGTAGCGCTACGTTTTCCGCTTCGGCAATGAACTACGACCTGTTTATCTTTTGATATTTTATCAATATTGTCCATGACTTCTCCCATTGGAATTAGCTGGCCGTTTATATTTGCCTCATCAAACTCATATTCTTCACGAACATCAATTAATTGAAAATCTTTTTTGTCGTCTATTAATTGTTTTAATTCCTGTACTGTAATTTCTTTCATGTGTATTTTAATTTATATGTATTTAATTTCCAATTAAATTTTCCATTCCCGGTTTTAACTGATTAATATAACCGCTACCAATATTAATGGATATTGTTTTCTTAAGATGATGCGGCTTTTTATCCAATTTAAATTCTTTTGGTTTAAATGCTAATTGAATATTAGCTCTTATCTTATCATAGTAATCATTCCCTGTATTTCTGTACAACATTCCTTCAGGAGAAATTTTAAATAAAATCAAATCTAAAGAATAAGATTGAATAACGTTGTTTAAAGAAATGCTACCATTAATATGTAACGTTTTGTATCCATGGTTACTTAATGCCGGTAATTTATCTGCATTAAGTACTCCTTTAAATACAAATTTTGTATCATCTAAATCATCCAACCAAGCATCTAAACTATCAACTCCGGTTTTAAATTTTGTAAAATCAATTACTAAATAAAACTCATGATTGGTTTCATTATAAAACAAATTTGATGAGTTTTGATTAGCAAAACACGTTTCATTATTATAGCAGGTTTGTAAAAAAGTATTTGACGGATATACTTCCTGAGAAGTTATATTTCCAACTAAAAACAAAAACGATATAATACAACTTACTGTTTTCATTAGAAGGTTTTATCTTTTGTTCCTTCAGGCAAATAATTAAAAAACGTATCTCCGCGTAAGCCAATACGAAGTGTTTCTAATGGAATCACATCATCAACGCTAATATTTCCCACATTTACATTTGCACCAAACAAATTAATAAAATATACCTGTTGTGATTTTTGAGGAGTTTCCCAAATAATATCTTCTACTTTAATTTTATTGGTAATACGAGTAATTAACATAGAGTGAGCACTTCCGTTTTTATGAAAAATACCAACTGTTCCACTTTCACGGGCTTCTGCAATTACTTTAAATGAACCGGCTTCTAATTCCGCTTTCATCATGCTCGTCCATTTTGCGGGATGAATGATAATACCTTCTTCTTTGGAACCAACTTCTGATAATACTGTGAAGTTTTTAGATAATGTATTAATGAATTTACATTTACTATCATGATCCATATTGATACTTCCATCCGAAACTTCTGCTGTATCCAATCCGTAAGCATCAATAAATTTTTGATATTCATCAAATTTCCCGCGTGCCACAAAAGCTTCAAATAAGGTACCTCCTAAATAGGTTTTTATTCCTGCTTTTTGGTAAATCTTAATCTTTTCTTTCACATTTTTCGACATCACTGATGTTCCAAATCCCAACTTTACAAAATCAACATAATCAGCATAACTTTCTACAAAATCCTCAGCGTGTTTTAATGATATTCCCTTATCCATCACCATTGTTAAACCACTGGTTCGTGGCTTTTCTGTTCGGGCAGGTATATGAGATAGGTTTACATTGTATTTTAGCATAATAATAGTGTTTAGGTCAGTGTTATTTTTATAATTACTTATAACTACAAATCTATATATGATATAGCGAGCAGTATAAATTTATTTTTTTATTTTTTAACCACATACACACCAAGATTGTTAATTGAATTTCTATGTGGTTATTAATTATTTTTAATTACGAATTATAACGGTTTATTTTTAAATGATTGAATGAGTTGCATTACTGCAACATCTTGTTCTAATATGGGTAAATATTCTAATAAATCTGAGTGCTTGTCGTAATCCATTTCAAGAGCATTTTCAAGAAACACCATTCCTTCCTGTTTTCTTCCCAATTCCATTTGCAAACCACTCATACGATAATACAACTCCGGAGTGTCAGGATATTTTTGGATACCTTCTGCTAATATTTTTTCACAATCCTTGTAGTAAC
>JAEUTR010000225.1 GCA_016787365.1 Bacteroidia bacterium | reverse complement strand
AAGGAAATAATGGTATCACAATAGTTTTCTTTAGCAACTGATATCGTTATATTTTCGGATTTATTTGAAAAAGTTAACTCAAAAAAACCAAAATTATTAGTTACCGCAGAATGCTTGTCTTGTTTTATATAGATACTAGCTTGTGGTATAACCAGACTATCATAAGCACTATATATATACCCTCTTATTTTCGAAGTAGGAATACTAGGTTTATTATCACACGTTATGATAATGTATTTATCTTTTGTTTTATAGGAACAATTGGAAGATTTAAGTATTTCGGCAATAACAAGCCTTAACGGCTTATTTTTACAAACTAAACTTAGCTGTTGTTTATCGTTAAATGACTGAGAATATGAAAACACAACAGAGGTTTGCACTGAAATAGTTTTAAATAATTCGGCAACAGTTTGTTTATTAGCTGTAAGGGTAACTAATCGTTCTAAATAAGGTATTTTTTGAGCTTTAATATAATTAAAACTAACTATTAAACACCATAAAATAGAGTATCTCAGTTGTTTTATGGCTGACATGTTTTTCCTTTAATCAAATAACCCGAATTTGTTTTTTCAAAACTTAATCCAAGCGTTTCGGTTATAACCGTTATAATTGTATTTATATCTTCACTAGTAAACGTGGTTGTTATCGTACAATTATTTAACTGAGTATTTTGCAATACAATAATTGTTTTATATGTACTATTTAATTTTAAAACAACCTCTTTTAGAGTAGTGTTGTCAAATTTTAAAATAGCATTATTTGATTTAATCTCTGTGGTATTAATGATTTGTTTTTTAGAACGTATATATATTGCTTTTTCCGAAGCTTTTATTTCTAATTCGGCTCCCAAACTATCAAATAATAAAACTACACCTTCATCTACATTTACATAAACCGTATCAGTATCTAATGATAGTCTTACACTAAATTTTGTTCCAATATCTTTTATGAAGAAGCCTCCAGCATCAACAATAAATGGTAGTTCGTCTTTATGTGTTACGGTAAAATCAGCATTTCCCTTTAAATGTACAATTCGGTTTTTTATTCCAAAATTTTGATCAACTACTAATTTTGAATTAGAAAGTAGGTTTATCTGTGTGCTATCATTTAATTTTACAAATTTTGTTTTGTTAGTTGTTGAATAGCTTAATTGTTGAGTAATATCTTTATTTAGCATATAAGCTATAATTACTCCGATGCTAATGACAAATGCTAAAGATGCTGCTATGCGCAAATAAGCTACTTTTTTTGTTTGTAATTGCTTAACACTAGCTTCTTTATTTATAGCTTCTGTTATTTTAACCCAAGCCTTAGCGTCATCTATATTTTCAATATTAGATTGGTTTTTATTGGTTTTGAAAATATTTTCACAATCCAAAAAATACAATTTATTGGTTGGGTTTTCATTTTTCCAATCTTCTAATAACATAGCTTCTTCTGGTAAGGCATTACCCGACAGGAATTTACTGATTAGATTATCTATGTTTTCTATTTTATTCACGATACTATTTTAGTTAAGCAAATAATTAATAATGGTAAATACTCCTTTAATTGTTCTCTTAATATTTTTAAAGCTTTACCCATTTGGTTTTCAATTGTTTTAATTGACAACCCTAATTGGTCTGCTATTTCTTGATATTTTAACTGTTCAAATCGACTCATTTTAAATATTTTACTACATTGTTCTGGAAGTAAATCAACAGCATCATCTATTTTTTTCTGTAATTCTTTTTCTTCTAATTTCTCGTATTGATAATCAGAGTTATTATTTAATTGTATCACTTTAGCGTACTCACTTCTCACCTTCTGTTGTTTAATTTTATTTAAACAAGCATTATGTACTGCTTTGTATAAAAATGCTCTCAGGGATGTATGTATTTCAATTATTGTACGTTTTTCCCATAACATAATATACACTTGTTGTACTCTATCTTCTGCTTCATCAATATCATTTAGCATTGTATTGGCATAACCAACCAATGCCTTATAATAGGCGTTAAAAATTGACTCGAAGTTTTTTATATCCCCTTCTTTAAATTTATCTATTTCAACCTGATTAAATTCCAATTTAACACCTTTATGTTCAGGCGTAAATTTAGTAACTTTTAATATAAGACAACTGAAAATCAGAATACCCCTATTAAGTAATAAAACTTTACCATTTATAAGTTTTTTGCTTACATTTTGTCTGCTACACAGAAAGTTGTATTTTTAAGTAAGCAAAAAAAGAGGTAGCATTTGACAATAAGCAAACATTTCGGCGTTTAGACAAGAAAGTGTTTCAAAATTCGCAAAAGATAAAGCTATCATCCGTTACCATACCAACAATAGTATTATGAAAATAACCCATTACTTAATCTTATTAATTACAATATTAGCTGTTAAATTATATAGTCAGGATACTATTATCGTATTTAAAGATTATGCAAGTTTTACTTCTATGACAGGTGAGCATTATGATAAAATGCTTGGCTATACAAATGGAGCAATTAAAGTAAATTTAATTCTTCAACAAAAAGGAGTTGAAACTAAAATTAAATGCATTGACATTTGGGGATTCTTATATAATGGCAATCTTTTTAGAACAGATGCACGAACAGGTCAGGTTGCAAGATTAATCAGTAAAGGAAAAATTTGCTATTACGAAAATGGTATAGCGCATCTAAAAATGATACGTGATAAAACAACAAATGAAACATTTTCAATTGGATATTATTGCTATGTATCAAAAAATCTGGAAACAAACTTAGTGCCATTTCCCGATCCAAATTCGCAAGTATCTGATGCTAATAAACTTCTACGCAGATTTAAAAAAGATAATCCTGAGTATGAATATTTATTTAAAACGATGAATAAACCATATCAGTACTATGAAGTAAGGCAACGTATTTCAGAATACGAAAAAAAATAATTATTATATTTAAATATTAAATTATATACCTGATTTTAAATCAATCGAAAAGATCTTTCTAAAAACTAAAACTGATGACAATGAAAGTAAATAAAATTATTTTGTTTGTTTATTTAACAATATCTTGTATTTGTTGTTATAGTCAAACATCATCCGGATTTGCTTTAAGCAAAGACTCTACTTCAATTTATTATAAAACATTTGGCTCCGGAAATCCAATATTAATCATTAACGGTGGTCCTGGTATGAATAGCGATGGCTTTGAAAATCTTGCAATTAAACTCTCTAAACATTATCAAACCATTATTTACGATCAGAGAGGTACCGGAAAATCTCACTTAACTATTTTAGATACATCCACTATTACTATGAAATTAATGGCTGACGACATAGAAAGCCTAAGAAATAAACTTAAAATAAAAAAATGGACCATACTTGGTCATTCTTTTGGGGGAATGCTCGCATCATATTATGCCACTCTTTATCCTGAAAATATTGATAAAATAATTTTATCCGCATCTGGAGGAATAGATCTAGGTCTTTTGAGTTATGTAAGAACATCCATAAATTCAAAATTAAGCAAAACTGATTTGGATTCGGTAAATTATTGGACTGAAAAAATCGATATGGGAGATACTAGTCATTTTGCAAGACTTGAAAGAGGAAAACATCTAGCTCCTGCCTATGTTCTTAATAAGAAATATCTACCAATTATTGCAGAACGCTTAACGCAAGGAAACGCAGTCATTAATGAATTAATTTGGGCAGACCTTCGGAAAATAAAATTCGATTGTTCTGCCAAATTAAAAAAATTCAATAACCCTGTTTTAATTATTCAAGGAAAGCAAGATATTATCAAAACAGAAACTGCCGAAAAAGCCAATAAAGCATTTGCAAATTCAAAAGTAGTAATAATGGAACATTGTATACATTACGGCTGGCTAGATAACGAAGAAGTGTTTTTTAAAGAGGTGAATTTGTTTTTAAAATCTTAACCATTTTACAACAACTAACTGATACAGTTTTAAATAAAAACTATTATTTGTTTCCATCGTAGTAAACACGTTTCAATATATTTCTTTCGAACAAAATAAAATTATGATTATGAAAAAAACATGTATTCTTATTTTTATCATTTTAACTCAATATATTATGGCACAGGAACAAAATAAAGATCTAAAAAACATGTATCACCAATTTGATTTTTGGATAGGAACATGGGATGTATACAAATTTGGTACAGACACACTTGCTGGAACCAGTAATATAGAATCAATTATAGACGGCATAGGTCTTCTTGAAAATTATTCGACAACTAGTGGCACATATACCGGAAAAAGTTTAAATAAATACAACCCTGCTAAAAACCGCTGGGAACAATACTGGATTGATAATGACGGACTCACGCTTTTTTTATCAGGCGGAATTATAGATGGAAAGATGGTTTTAAACGACTCAGAGAATAGTACCGATCATAAAACAATTAACCGAATAACATGGGAACAGCTCAAAAACGGTTCTGTGAGACAAACATGGGAACTAAGTCATGATAACGGAAAAACATGGTCTGTTTTATTTGATGGAGAATATAAAAAAATTATATCATCGCGTTAAAAACAGACTCTTCGTTTTACTAAATAT
>JAEUTR010000217.1 GCA_016787365.1 Bacteroidia bacterium | reverse complement strand
TTATTTAGTTATTTAAATATGTTGTTGCTTCTGCTCCGTATAATTTTTTTCCATCTTTATATACAGTAATATAGGCATCTGTAATTCCTAGTGATATGGCTTCATCTTTTAATTTTTTAGCAAATGTTGCCGAAGTAAAATTACCAATGGTATAAATAAATAATCCATTAATCACTACATTTTGTACCGGCCATGTTTTAATGTTTAAAAATTTAGAAGCTACATCATTTGGCACTTGATTTTTGTAAGCTCCAATTTGAACTTTATATGAAATTCCCGATTCATCTGTTTTTACACCATTTTCAGGAGTAGGAGCAGGACCGGAAGTTACTCCGTTACTAAATGCATTAGCAATAGGAGTGGTTGTAATGGTGTTTGTAGCAGTTGTATTACTTCCCGTATTATTTGTAGTAGCCAATTCTCCTGAGAAAATAATTGGGTTTTGCGCTTCCATTTTCAAGTTGTTATTTTCGGCCTGTAATTTTTTGCCTTCAGCAAAAGGGATACGTTTAGCATTGTAGTACGATGAAATAAAAGCATCTTTAACTCCTAATTCTACTACTTTACGTTTATCCTCAATTAGTTTATCCGTTTGGTTATATATCCCGGCAGTATATCTATATAAGCCATTAGGTAATTGTTCAGTATAGATAGGCCTTAAATTTGATAGTTGGGATTTGGTAACTTGTTTTGAATATACGCCAATTTGAACTGTATATAATAAACCATTCATTTTTTCTAACTCATTGGCTATTTCAGCAGGCTGGGTGTCATTTGAATTATTGGATGTTGCGCTAGGTGTAATAACATTTCTAGGAACATTAGTATTAGCAGTAATGCCGGCACTTGTATTTGTTGTTGGGTCAATTGTTTGTCCGGCTGCTTTTGCTTTATCAGTTGCCTCATTTAAACTAATACGTACTCCATTATAGTATGCTACCACAAAAGCGTCGCTATAACCTAAATTTCGTAAATCATTTTTTACAGCGTTGGCGCTTGAATATTGTTCAAAATTACCGGCCATATATCTTATGTAACCATTTGGTGTTGTTTGTGCAATAACCGGACTCAAACCTTTAAATGTGTTGTTTGGTAAAACCGTTTTAAAAGCTCCAATTTGAACTTTAAAAACTAAGCCATCCTGTATTTTTTCATCCAAAGGAATTGGCCTATCTGCACTATAGGCATTCGTATTTTTTACTTCTAATCCTTCAACTTTAATTTTTACAACATTCACATTATTAGTAGTTGTATTGTTATTATTTGTTTTTTGAGAATTTGTATTATTTGTAGCTGTGTTATTAGTTGCGTTTGAATTATTAGCAGCATTACCATTCTTATTTGCTGTTTGGTTTACAGTATTGGTAGCTGTTGGGGTAGAGTTATTGATGTTATTGCCTGAGTTATTAGCAACAACGGATTCTGGATTACTAATTTGGTTTAAAAGATTAATAGCCTCTTGTCCAGATTTATTTGCTTCTACTAATAAATTTTTCTTAGTTACTAAATCAGAAGATTGATTTGCTTGGTTAATTAAATCCTCATTATTTTTATAACTGTTTTGAGCTTTTGTTTTTAAATCTATTTGTGTTGAATTCAAATTTTCGGATAAGCCAGCAAAACGATTTTTATATTCTATTTCATTTGCTTGACTTAGCAATTGTAAGCCTTCTATATGTGTTTGATTATTAGTGTTTAAATTAGCTTTAGTATTATTTAATTTTGATAATGCTTCCGGATTATCATCAGTTATTGCTGCTTTTTTAGGAACATAATCAGGAAAATGTTTTTTGTAAATATCTAATAAGGCTTGTTGTTTTTCTATAGCCTGAGCTTCTTTTTCTTCAGCATTACTATACCCTCCTAATTTTGCACCATCACTAGGATATGCATTCGCTTCTTCTCTGAGTTTTCCGGCTTGTTTTAAAAACAAATCGGCCTCATTAGATAGTGTTTCGGCATTATTTAATTCAGCAATATTTTTTCCTTTAGCCAATTGAGTCAATTCTTCTAAACTTTGTTTATTTGCATCATACGTGGCATTATTTAACTGTTGTTGTTTAGAGGCCGCTTCAATTTTTTTACTGATAGCATTTGCTTCCAGTGTTTTTGCATTATTAATGTCTTTTTCTTTTTCATCAGCTGTTTTAGTAGCAGATGCTTTTCTTAATGCAAATGCCTGGTCATTTAGTTGATCTGCTTCAGAAATTAATGCAGTAATTGTTTGTTTGGATATGACTGAGCCACCGGAATTATTTACTGCTAATTGACTCACATTGTCTAAATCAGAACTGATTTGTTTATCCTCTTTCAATGCTGTATTTATTTTTTCAGTAGCCTTATTTTTTAAATTAATGGCTTCTGTACTATTATAATTATTAAAATTAACCAATGCTGATTCATTAGGATTATTTAATCCGGACTTTAATTGAGATACTTCAGCACCTATATTCCCATCTTTTTGATTATTTGAAGAGTTGTTGTTATCTGTATTTGGATTATTAACCGGGTTTGAATCTTCGTTATTAACGGTTTCGTTATTTGTATTTGTAGCAACTGTATTAGTTGGAGTTACGCTATTTGTTGATACAGAAGACGATTCGTTTTGATTTTCAGTAGAATTATTATTGTTTACTCTTGCAGTATTGTTAGCGTTATTATTTTCCGTTGAAATATTATTTTCGGGAGTACTGTTATTTGCTTCATTATTGGTAACAATAGAAGAATTGTTGTTGTTATTTTTCAGTACTTCGTTTGCTTCGGATAGAGCTTTAAGTGCTTCCCTCTCTTTTGCATTTGCTTGAGTTAATATACGAGCTTTTTCTTCATCCGTATTAGTAGTCTCAGCCTGATTGATTAATGTTTGAGCTTCATTGCTTAATTGATCTGCTTTTAATTTTAAGTCTTGCGCTTGTTTATTAGAAGGATCGTTAAAAGCCGGATTCTTAGAAACAATATCACTGGCTGATTTTATATCTTCCTGATTACCTTTACTTAATTCTGTGTATGATTTTATTTGTTCTTTTACCTGATTACTTTGAGTGTTGGTATTTGATGTAGACGATAAATTTTGATCTGAATTTGTTAACGGTTTCATTTTATAACCGGGATTGTTTTTAGATAAAATAGCCAAAGCAGCTTTTTGTTTTGCGATAGCCTCATTTTCTTTTTCTTCGGCATTACTTAATCCTCCCAGTTTTGCTGAACCAGAAGGGTAAGCCTCTGCTTCAGTTCTCATTTTTTGAGCTTGTTTAAAATTTAATGCTGCTTCATCTGCCAGCATATTAGCTTGCGAAATTTCATCGCTTGTTTTTTCTCCGGTTAATTTTTGTAATTCAGTTAAATTTGTAGTATTATTATCAAATACAGCTTGGTTTTGTTTTTGAGCAATAACAGAAGCTGTCAATTTTTTTTCGATAGATAAATTTTCCTTTTCGATAGCTTGTCTTAAAATCGCCTCTTTTTCTTCTCCGGTTTTATTAGCAGCTTCTTTTCTTAGTTCATAAGCTTGATTATTAAGAGTCTCGGCTTCGTTAGTTAAAACAACACTATTGGTATTCGATCCATTTGCATTTACATTATTTGAAATCTGTGTGTTGTTTTCTATTTGTTTTATAGAATTTACATTAGCTGTAATTAAATTATCATTATCAATCTTCTGATTTTCTAAAGTTTTTATTTCTTCATTTAATTTTTCCTGATCAGGTACTTTTGTGGTTTTAGTCAGAGCGTTTTTGTTTGCTTCTATTAAAGCATCAATTTCCTGATTGTATGCTTTTAAGATGTCGATTTGTTGGGTGATTTCTTCCCTAGACGCATTATCAGCGTTAACCGTTTTTATTTGTGAGTTGTATTTATTGGTAATACTTTCTAAAGATGTAGTTTCATTTGGATTTGTTTCGTTGTTTGCAACGGAACTATTTTCTTGTTGTTTTATAATTAAATTATTTGAAGCTATTAAATTTTCGTTCTCTGTTTTTAATTTTTCTAAATTTTTAATCTCTTCATTTAATTTTTTCTTTTCGGTTGGATTTGATGTTTTTGCAAGTGTATTTTTATTAAGCGAAATTAAACTATTAACTTCTTGATTATATGTTTTTAGGATATCGTTTTGTTGAGCAACTTCCTCTTTGTTTGTTTTGTTTATAGTATTTGAATTTAAAGAAGGATCATATTTATTTTTTAGTTCTGCGTAGGATAAAGAAGCGGTAGGATTTTTTTCAGTGTCTGAACCGGATGTGTTATTTGCAGACGAAGAAGATTCATTGTTTGATGGCTCATTCGTAGCAATATCATCTGTTTTACCATTTAAAATTTTTGAGGCAATTTGTATTTCCTGATTTACGCCATCTACTTCATTTTTTAAAGTTTCAATTTTTTGATTATTGGTTAATAATTCTTTTTCTTTTAGTCCTATTTCATTATTCAATTCTCTTATTTGTGCCAAAATATTTTCTTTTATAGACTTGTCATTTTCGTTTGCTAAATCTTTCTCTAAACTTGCAGTTTCTGTTTTTATAGCACTAATCTCGTTAGTAATACTATTGTTTTTCTTTTCAGAGTTGGTTAATTCCTGTTGCTTTAATACGGCCTCTGCTTTTAAGGATGCCAGTAGTTCATCAGATTGATTTTTTTGTTTAGATAAATCGTCTAGTTCTTTTTGGATATCTTCTAGTTTAGTTAATGCTTCTTTGTTATTTTTATTTTTAATAACGGTTTC
>JAEUTR010000190.1 GCA_016787365.1 Bacteroidia bacterium | reverse complement strand
GGTGTGAGCAAAATATGGAAACACATATTGTTTATATTTATAAAAATCAAAATGGTGATCTTTTGCAAAACTATTACAGTTTCCTGAACTAAAGCTGTAATCTTCAAAGCCATCATATGCTATTTCCTGTAATTGCGCATTAGAAGCTACTGCAATAGGTAAAGACTCATTGTATCCATAAAGCGCAGAAGAATATCTGATCAACGCATCTTGATTTTCAACTTCAACACCATTAGGTGTATGCTTAGTTATTTGGGAGGTAAAAGTCCAATAATTCAGATAATTAGTATTTCTATCCCATTTAGTACCAGAGGCTGGCTTTGCATAAAAAGGTTGATATTCTTTTATTCTTCCATCCTTTCTAATATCCAAATTATTATTTCCACTAGATGGAGTTTGCACCCTTTCTTCAAGATATGACCAGGTTGTTTTTGGACGCCAATTACCTTTAATTCCATATACAAAAGGATTTACCTTATCTCCAACATCAACTCCACATTTTTGATAAAAAGGTTCAGTTGTTGAGCAATTAACAAATGGGCCGCAACTTTCATTTGCTGGTGTTATTGTAAAACAAACAACGCCAGGTCCTTCGTTTAAAAAGAATCCTCTTGACGCTACCGTATTTGTTGGTGCAGTACTATAAGTATAAGGAGCGCATACTACTATATTAGCATAGCATTCTGCTCCAGGTTGAACGACGCTATATGCCGGAGGTGTTGAATTCGTAAAATGAATATCTTTCCAATCTAATGTATCATTTAAAATACCATTAAAAACACACGTTGCTCCATTAAATACAACAGTAAATGTTTGAGTATTTGTAGCATTTGAAGTTATGCTAGACGGCAAAGAATTTGTTGATATTTGATTACTCAATGAATTAAAAGCACCAATACCTCTATCTGTAATACTACACTCACAACCTGCAGGAGTTGAAATTTCGTACCCCTTAAATGTTTGCCACTGATCTGTATATTCAATAGCCGACGTATTAAGAACCTCATAATTCACTGCGGGAGAACTTGTTGTTTTGATATCTAAATAAGGGTCTAATCCATTATTATCATAATCAATAGGATTAACCAAACTTGTTAATGAAGCCATTTGCGCTCCTAATAAATTTCGTTTTCCTGATCGAAGTACTTTTACTTTAATTGAACCTGTACCAGCAAATAAATTGCCGTTTTTATCAATAATTGAAATGGTATTTACTGATTTACTGCATACCCAACCTATATTTCCATTAATACCTAGCTCATCTCCAATGTTATAAAAATCACTATTTTGAACAGTCCAAGTACCAGGGGAACTATATGATAAAGTTTCAACCAAACCAATATTTTTGTAAGCAGGCCCCATCAAATCATAACCCCAAAAAGCAGGATATTTAACAGAATAAATATCATCTTCGAAATTATTTTTTGTCTTTGTTACTAAAACATCACCAGTTTGAGAGTCGTAGGCCAAATTAGATGTAGTTACTTTGGATCCTAAATCATGAGCAGTTGTTTTTTCTAAAATACCATAATTACTAATTACTTTGGTAATAACTGCCGAACGGAAACGTGTTTTTTCGTAACTAAAATCCGGCCATATGGTTGGCACAAGTCCCGGAAATACTCCTACTAAAAACATAGATAGATTTATTTGGGCTCCACCCATAATTGTTGTTGTTTCGCTTTGTCTAAAATCAGCAACGGCATCAAAATCCATTCCTATAGTTGTTGTTCTTATC
Source organism: Bacteroidia bacterium (assembly GCA_016787365.1). GTDB lineage: Bacteria > Bacteroidota > Bacteroidia > B-17B0 > Aurantibacillaceae > UBA4416. The sequence goes on along the minus strand of JAEUTR010000190.1, from coordinate 619 downwards.
GTTCCATTTTGATCGATTACTACACATGTGTTATCTAATTCATTAGCCACACAACTGGCATCCGAGTAAATATCTTTTAATCCATAATTTACATACCCACCTTTTGTTTTATAAAAATATTCCACTTTACTAATAGGTGTTGTTGTTCCTTCGGGATACACTGCCTGTGCCTTAGGTTTACCATGCATATCATTCAGTTTTATAACATAGCCTTGAGATGCTGACACATAATCTCTGGCCAATACTTTAAGTAAACCTCCTAAAGCAGGTTTCCACTGTTTTGGACTAATAGATGTATGTTTTGTAATTGTTGGATAATCTTTAGCTGTATAAAACTCATGTATTACATATCCTGTGCCATGAGCCTTAAGATTATTTATTCCGGCCGGAATTTTATTTTTTACTTTTACCTTACTATAAGCTATAGACGCCGAAGGAAAAAAAGTTTCTCCAAATGGTTCTTCCATAAAAAAACGTTCATCCGGTGTCGTCATTGTCCATTTATTAGGTCCCATAAAAACCGGCTGACGAAACGGATTTTCATCGCCTCCCAACATTGGTTCATAAGATGCTACACCTGAACTTATAGTTTTACCATCAAATTCTGTTTCATAAATAA
>JAEUTR010000168.1 GCA_016787365.1 Bacteroidia bacterium | reverse complement strand
CAGCACTACGGGCAATAGCAACAAAATTACGCACATCGGTGACTCTATCTAAAATTAAAACTAATGGAACTCTTCCTTTTTCAAAAACATCCGCTAGTAAATCTTCTACATCGTAATACGTGATTTGAGATACAAACGCTAAAACACCTTGATGATTTTTAGAAGTGATGCGATTGATTTTTTCTGGCGGAACAATTTGAATAGGAATATCTAGATCTTTAATAGCCTTACGTAATTCGCTATACAACTGATTGGATAAACCTTTTTGAATAATAATTTTATCAATTTCTTTACCAGCATTAATTGCTTCAATAACAGCACGCGTACCAAAAATTAAATTTTCTAAATTCTCTTCGCTATTCCTGTTATTTCTTCCTCTGTGATGATCCATGCTTATAATAAATTGAATTGTTTTAAATGATGTTTTGCATGCTTGTTTAATAAATGCAACCATTCTTCGTAATTAAACTCCCCAAAAAATGGATTTAAGTTTTTAGAATCAGGGTTTGATTTATAAAACTCCATAAACGCTTTGATTTCTTTTTCCAATTCCCAAATAGCTTCCGTTATCGAATGGTTTCTTAATGGAGCAGGCTCCTCACTCATCAATACATTCTTCGTATTTTCTTTAAAAGGAGTTTCGCTTAACGCAAAAGCTCTTACTTTAGGTAAAATGGCTTCAGGTGTTTGAGCAGGCAACTTAATTCTTCCATAAGCATTTGCAAAAGCATCCGTCATATGTTCTATCATGCCTTGTGGCGATAATACACCCCATAATCCAACTTCTTTTCCGGATAATTGATATAATATAAAGATGTATTCTTCTCTTAAAAATTGTTCATTTGAGTTCATACACAAATGTATGTTTTTTTACTTTATTAACTATACCTGTTAGGTTTTAAAACCCAATAGATCTTAAAGTTTTTCAAAATTTTGTATATTTGAGATGTATGATTCGTACCAGATATATTTACCTTATAATTATTGCTCTCAGTAGCTCTCTTCTGTTTTCCGGTTGTTTTTTATTTAGAGGTAAAAACAAATGTGATACCTGTCCTAGCTTTAATCATACCAAGAAAAAAAAGAAGCATTAGGATTTTACTTTTTTCCTTGATGAAAAAAGTAACAATAACAACATAGCCTAACCAACATATGCGGAAGTGCACAAAAATGCAAGTATTTTTCAGATGAATCGAAGCGAGAACCCATTTCTCCCTTTGAAGGGAGTACCCGCAGGGGGAGGGATGTTTTAGTACCACATCCCCCGTCTTTCAGACACCCCCTTCGAAGTGGGAATAGAACAAAGTCTTACTTAATCTTAAACCTCAATCCAACATACAACATTCGTCCGTAAATTGGGCCCCACACCATACTGGCATCAAAGTATTTGCTATATGGCGCATCACTTGCCACAATTGGATTGGTTTGCTTGTAATCCAACGCATTTTCAACGCCTACATAAATATGGAAATCAGCTCTTTTAATTTTTGTGAGATAGGTAATTTGTGCTAGCACATTATAAAAATCGGGCGAATAGCTTGCTCGTTGATACTCTGTTGGATTTAAATTAGTTTGTGGCAAACGCTTTTTACCATTGTATTGTAAAGTAGCATCAAACAACCAGTGTTTCTTTTTGGTTTCGTAACTCAGGTTTACAAAAGCCCTATGCATTGATACCAAAGCTTTTTGAAGCAATCCGGATTGGTAATTTACCTTAGTATCTACAAAACGATAAGCTGTTTTAATATTTAAACGTTTACGAATTTCCCAACCAAATTCAATTTGAGCAGTATTAGAAAAAGAAGATCCTTTTAAATTATAAAACAAGACTTGTTGTGTATTAGCATCAACATCTACCACCACTTGTTGTGTAAAATCGGTACGGTACAAATCAACCGTCACATAAGCATCCTTATAATTTAATTTTAGTTTTTGAGTAAAGTTAAATCCA
>JAEUTR010000154.1 GCA_016787365.1 Bacteroidia bacterium | reverse complement strand
TATTGCAAGCGCAACACCGTCTGCTCTTTGTTCAGGTAGTACTGTTAGTTTAACCGCTAATACAACTATTATTGCACTAGGAAGCGTAAATATAGGATCAGGTAATTTAACCAGTTCCGGAAGTGGAGCTGCAGGAGGAAGTTATGCAAGTCCGTTTAGTCATTATTTTGGTGGATACAAAGCCCAGTATATTATTAGAGCATCAGAGTTACAAAGTGCTGGTTTATCAGCAGGAAACATGACATCGTTATCATACAGTGTTACAACTTCAGGTACAACTTATACCGACTTTGCAATTAGTATGGCAGCTACTTCACAAAGTGTTGCAAATACAACTTTTAATGGCTCTGTTTTAACATCATATGGTCCTGCTAATGTTACACCTACAGTCGGATTAAATACTTATACATTTGCTTCTCCATTTAACTGGGATGGAACATCAAATATTGTTGTTCAGGTATGTTGGAGTAATAATAATGGCGGTGGGTCTGCTGCTGAAATTAAATATAACACTACATCTTTTCCTTCTACATCTTACTACCGTGGAGATGATGAAACCGCTTCTACCATGTGTGGACAAACTACAGCAGCATCTGCGATAAGTTTACGTCCATTATTAATTTTAGCAGGTCAAAAATCAACTCCGGGAGCAGGTACAGTAACTTGGGAATGGAATCCTGGTGCTGTTTCAAGCAACACTACATCTGTAACTCCAATAAATAATGGAAGTACAACCAATGTTGAATCTTATACAGTTACGGCATTAGATCCTGCAACAACATGTACAAATTCTACAGTAGTTAATTTTAGTGTATCTCCAATACCAACTGTAACAGCAACTGCATCCAGTGCATCTGTTTGTGCCGGTTCTTCAGCTACATTAACAGCCGGTGGTGCAACCAATTACAGTTGGACAGCTGGTGGAAATACCGCAACACAAGTAGTTAATCCTATGTCTGCATCAGTTTATACAGTAACAGGTGAATCATCAGGTTGTTCAAATACTGCAACTGTAGGAATTGGAGTTAATACACTACCTTCTGTGTCTGCAACAACATCAAGTACATTAGTATGCTCTAACTTTAATGAAAGTGCTGTTTTAACTGCTGTTACAAGTGTTACATCTTACACATGGTCAAATGGTGCTAATACTGCGAGTACTACGGTAACTCCAACAGTTGGCACAACTTATACTTTAACTGTAAACGATGGAACCTGTGATGCGTCAACTACTGTTTTTGTTGATGCTACTATTTGTACCGGAATAAATAATGCTACTAGTATAAATGGTATCTCTATTTATCCTAATCCAACAAATGGCATCTTAAATATCTCTATACCTTCTGAGTTAGCAGATAATACTTCTATTGAAGTGTATGATGCAATTGGTAAATTAGTAATCAAAGAAACATTATCAACTGAAACAACTACAATAAATACTACTAAATTAACAGATGGTATTTATGTATTCAAAGTTATCAATAACAACCAAATCGTTAAAATTGGTAAAATCGTTAAACAATAATTAATTCAGATTTTATTTAAAAAGGCTATCTCTAAGAGATAGCCTTTTTTATTGGAAAGAAATTTAAATATATCCTTCAAACCTTTATCTTTGGCGCAAAAATTTTCAATATGAATAATCAGGTATCAGCTCAATTATTTGAAAAAGCAAAAGCTTTTTTTCCAGGTGGTGTAAACTCTCCCGTTCGTGCGTTTAGAAGTGTTGGTGGAACTCCCATATTTATTGATAAAGGGAAAGGGTCGCATGTTTGGGATGCTGATGGAAATGAATATATTGATTACTGTGCTAGTTGGGGTCCATTAATTTTAGGGCATGCCAATGATAACGTTTTAAACGCCGTAGAAAAAACGATGCGTAATGGAACATCTTTTGGCGCTCCCACTCGTTTAGAAAATGAACTAGCAGAATTAATTTTAACTAACAATCATTATATTGAAAAAATTCGTTTTGTAAGTAGCGGAACAGAAGCTGTGATGAGTGCTATTCGTTTAGCGAGAGGATTTACCGGAAGAAACAAAATTTTAAAATTTGAAGGTTGTTATCACGGCCATTCCGATTCATTATTAGTAAAAGCCGGTTCGGGCTTAGTAACCTTTGGAGAAACTTCATCTGCTGGCGTACCAGAAAGTTTTGTAAGAGAAACGATTGTTGTTCCATTAAACAGCAAAGAAGCTGTTGAACAAGCATTTAAACAATTTAAAGATGAAATAGCCTGTGTGATTATAGAACCAATTCCCGCAAACAATGGTTTATTATTACAAGAAAAAGAATACTTACAATTTTTAAGAGATATCTGTACGGATAATAAAACCTTGTTATTATTTGATGAAGTAATTAGTGGCTTTAGAGTTGGTTTTTGTGGAGCGGCTGGTTACTATGATATTAAACCGGATATTATTACTTATGGTAAAATTATTGGCGGCGGTTTTCCGGTTGGTGCATATGGAGCAAGTAAAGAAATTATGTCTTCTATTTCTCCTGAAGGCAATGTATATCAAGCTGGTACTTTAAGTGGAAATCCGGTAGCAATGACAGCAGGTATTGCACAATTAACAGAATGTTTAAAGCCTAATTTTTATAAAGACTTAGAAGCAAAAACACAAACCTTAATTGCCGGATTAAAAAAGAATACTAAACATAATTTTACTGTGTTTAGTATTGGCTCTATTTTTTGGTTAGCTTTTACAGATAAAAAAGCCATTAGATGTGCAGAAGACATCGATGCGGATAGCATGAAGCATTTTAAAGTATTATACCACGCTTTATTGGATAACAATATTTATTCTGGCCCTTCCGGTTATGAAGTAGGCTTTATGAGCGAAGCACATACACAAGAAGATATTGATAAAACAATTAAGGCATTTGAAATTGCTTTTGAGAAACTCTAGTTTACATTGTTAGAATTTAAAAGCCCCCTTAATACCGGGGCTTTTTTATTACTATTAATTTACTTCATCACCGGTAAAATAATACTCGATGCATTCGTCGCATCATGAAATAATTTAATCTCTGATTTGATAAAGTCTTTATCCTCACAATGATAAATATCTACGAACTGCTGAGGATTTCTATCAGTCAAAGGAAACCAAGAACTTTGCACTTGAATCATTAAACGATGTCCCTTTTTGAACGTATGTGCCACATCTGGCAATTCAAATTTTACAGCGGTTACTTTATTAGGTTCAAAAGCTTCAGGTTTTTCAAAACTATTTCTATAACGGCCTCGCATAATTTCGCCACGTACTAACATCTCGTAACCATCCATTAAATAATCATTATCGTTTCCTTTACCATAAACTAAAGTATCGTACACAAATCCATCAGGAAACACATCAATCACTTTCACAACAAAATCAGCATCAGTGGTAGAAATAGCAACTTTCAAATCAGCAATCACTGTTCCAGCCAAAGTTAAATCATTTTCTAAAACACCTGTCTTAAATGTAATCACGTCTGTTCTTCTACTAGCAAAACGTTGGTCATCCGTCATATATTCTCTTGAACGACCTTCCAATATATCTTCCGTAAATGGAACCGGTTTTGAGGGATCGCTCACATAATTGGTTGAACTGTTTTGTGCATTAGATTTATTAAACGATAACAATCCATTATCATTAAAATAAATTGGCATTGGCGTCATTTCTTTTGGAGGCCAAGAAGCAAGACTTCTCCATGTATTTTCTCCGGTAAAAAAAACAGAAGCTTCTGTTAATTTATCAATATTGCCTTTCCCTTTTAAATGGTAATTAAAAAAAGGTATTTCAATATTATTTTGAAAGTATTCAGAAGTCTTACTCCCAAAACGAACATTCCCTAAATAACTTCCATCACTTTTGCTCCAACCACCATGAAACCAAGGCCCCATTACAATTTTATTATTGGTTGTTTGACTTTGTTTTTCAATAGCTTCGTATAATCTCCAAGCACCATAACAATCCTCTGCATCAAATAATCCACCTACTATTAACATAGCAGGTTTCACATTTTTGCATCCAACGCGTGCGTCACGTGCTTTCCACCAATCATCATAATTTGGGTGATTCATTAAATCATTCCAAAATAAAATACTATCTCCCATTAATTTACTGAAGTTTTTTAATGCCCCCACTTCTAAATAGTATTTGTAAATATCATTGGTATAATGTTTAAATTCTTTAGGTCCAATAGTTGTGGGCTTAGGACGAGGTTGACCAAAGCTCGAATAAAAATTAAATGCATCGCATAACATAAATGCCCCATTATGATGAAAATCATCTCCCTTGAACCACTCGGTTACTGGCGCTTGAGGACTCACTGCTTTTATTGCCGGATGTCCGCTTAAAGCAGCCATTGTAGAATAGAAACCTGGATATGAAGTTCCAAATACACCAACATTACCATTATTATTTGGAATATTTTTCACTAGCCAATCAATAGCATCATAAGTATCGCTTGCTTCATCAATATCTTTTTTAGTTTTTTTATTGGGATTAAATGGGCGCACATCCATAAATGTTCCTTCACTCATCCATCGTCCGCGCACATCTTGTATCACAATAATATACCCTTCTTTCAAATATTCTCTCCAATGAAAATTCCATAAACGGGGCTGATATTTATCTTCACCATATGGCGCACAAGAATATGGTGTTCTAGTCATCAAAAAAGGATGTTTTTCGGAATTGTTTTTTGGAGCATAAACTGTAGTAAATAATTTTACTCCATCGCGCATGGCAACGGTATATTCTTTTTTAGTGTAATTAGCTTTCACCCATTGCTCATTAATCGTTTGAGCATTTGTAAATAACTGAGTAAAAATTAAACAGATGATACTTATATAACGCATAGTGATTTTTTTCTAAAAATAGGGATTTATTACCAACAGAACATTTTGATACATGAATTGTTTTATTGAGAAAAACTTATATATTTGAAATAAAAAATCATGAAAAATATAATCACAATTATTCTGTTATTCTTTTCCATTTCGATTTTTGCTCAAGGTGGTGACGTACTTATTGGAACCTACATGACTGATAAAAATGAAGGCATGGTAGAAATTACAAAAAGAGATAATAAATATTTTGGCAAATTAATATGGACAAAAACTCCTGGTAAATTAGATGCTAATAATCCAGACGACAAACAAAAGACAGAAAAACTGGCTGGAAAAGAGATTTTAAAAGACTTTACATTTGATGGAAAAGATTTGTGGCATAATGGAACAATTTACGATCCTAAAAATGGAAAAACATACAGCTGTAAAATTACCCGTGACGAAAAAGGAAATTTAAATGTTAGAGGATACATTGGCGTATCGATGCTTGGAAGAACAACCTTTTGGGTGAAAGTAAAATAAAAAACTATTATGGAACAAAAAAAGGCTTTACAAATTGTAAAGCCTTTTTTAATATTTGTCAGTTCGAGTGTAGTCGAGAACTAGACTAAATAGAAACTATTAAAACTCGCGCGACGACGCCCAGTGTGACAAAAAATTAATAGTTTAATAAATCCTCTATTGCTTTTTCTACCTTATCAGCATTAGGTAGCATCGTGCGTTCTAAAGTTGAGTTTAAAGGAATAGCTGGTAAATTTTCAGAACCAATTACTCTTACTGGCGCGTCTAATTTTTTGAAACAGTTTTCAGAAATACGAGCTGCAATACTTTGAGCAAACCCATTAAACACTGGCTCTTCTGTCAACACTAAACATTTACCATGTTTGTTAGCACTCGCAAACATTAGCTCTTCGTCAACTGGTGCAATGGTTCTTAAATCAATAATTTCTATTTGACCTTCAAACTTTTTAGCAGCGCTCTTAGCCCAATAAACTCCCATACCGTAAGTAATAACGGTTAAGGATTTACCTTTACTAATGTTTTCTTCGGAAGCTTCTTGCACTACTCTACCTTTGCCAAATGGAATGACATAATCTTCATCTGGCTCAATCGTTTTTGCATCTTCTGTCCCTTTAATTTTACTCCAGTATAAACCTTTATGTTCTAACATCACTACTGGATTTGGATCATAGAAAGCAGATTTCATTAACCCTTTTAAATCAGCGCCCGTACTTGGGTATGCAATTTTAATTCCTTTAATATTTGCTAATACACTTTCAACTGAACTAGAATGGTATGGTCCGCCGCTACCGTATGCGCCAATTGGCACACGCACAATACAACTTACAGGCCATTTTCCATTACTTAAATAACAAGAACGACTTACCTCTGTAAATAACTGATTTAAGCCTGGCCAAATATAATCTGCAAACTGAACTTCTACAATTGGCTTCAATCCAACAGCGCTCATACCAACAGTGCTACCAATAATAAATGCTTCTTGAATAGGTGTATTAAATACTCTATTATCTCCAAATGTTTGTGCTAAAGTAGCAGCTTCTCTAAATACACCTCCTAAACGCTTACCAACATCTTGTCCGTATAATAAGGCGTTTGGATGTTTCTCCATAATTTCACGGATAGCAAATAAAGCGCTATCCACCATAACGGTTTTCTCCTTGCCGCTTGGCGTTCTATTTCCTTTTTCCTCAGTAATAGGTGTTGGAGCAAAATCATGTAATAGTAAATCTTCAGGGCGAGGATCTTCTTCTAATAATGCCTTTTGATATTCAGATTCTACAAATACTACAGCAGCAACTTCCATTTTTTTGATATCTGAAGCATCAACTCCTGCAATAATTAATTGATTACGTAAACGAGGTAATGGATCTCTTTTCGCACATTCTTCCAAATCATCTCTATACCATTCTTTACGAACACCTGATGTATGATGATTTAACAAAGGCACCTTTGCATGAATCAACATCGGCCTACGTTCTTTACGAATAATTTCTAAACACTCATTAATGGTATTGTATGATGCGATAAAATCAGTTCCATCAATCGTACGAGTTTCTAAACCTTTAAATCCTTTAGCATAATCAGTTGCATCCTGAGAACGAATCTCGCGAGCGTGCGCTGAAATATCCCATTCGTTATCTTGCACTAAATATAATATTGGTAACTTTTTTAAAGTTGCCATTTGAAAAGCTTCTGCTACTTCACCTTCGGTAATACATGCATCACCTAAAGAGCAAACTGCTACCGGATTCTTTCCTTTAAAATCTTGTTGTAATTTATTTAATTCTAAATATTGTAACCCCATTGCCACACCTGTTGTAGGAATAGCTTGCATTCCTGTAGCACTTGATTGGTGAGGAATTTTAGGCATATCATCTCTGCGTAAACTTGGATGAGCATAATAAGTTCTTCCTCCTGAAAATGGATCGTTACGTTTTGCTAATAATTGCAACATTAATTCAAATGGAGACATACCAATACCCAACAACATACTGTCGTCACGGTAATATGGACTCACAAAATCTTGTGGTAATAACTGTAAACCCATTGCTAATTGAATAGCCTCATGTCCTCGAGATGTAGCGTGTACATACTTTGCCGTTATTTCTTTATTAGCTTCGTATAGCTCCGCCATGCTTTTAGCCGTACACATTAAGGTGTATGCTTTTTTAAGCGTTTCAACAGAAATTTTCTCTTTCACTGACTTAGGTTCTAATGTTGTAGTTGCCATTTAAAATATATACTTAAAGTAATAAATATATAAAAATTACTTTATTTCACACACAAAAACATCCCAAAAAACGGGATGTTTGTCTAATTTTTATGAAAAACGAGGGGTTTTTGTGGTTTTATAATTCCAACCCAGCATTTAAAGCCTCACTTATGGTGCTAAAACCTTCTACACCAATTGATAAACGCACTAAAGAATTTGTAATTCCACGAACGCATCTATCCGCTTCCGGAATAACAGAATGTGTCATACTCGCTGGATGTTCGATATAACTAATGACTGAACCCAAACTAACGGCTAATTCCATTGGTGTATCGGGGCGAGCAAAATAGTTCATTAATTTTACACCAGCCTCAAAACCACCTTTAACTTCAAAAGAAATCATACCCCCACCATTTCGCATTTGTTTTTTACAAATGTCATAATGCGGATGACTTGGTAATCCAGGATACCAAACCTTTTCAATTTTAGGATGCTTCTCTAAAAACTCAGCTACTTGTATAGCAGTTTTACATTGGTGCTCCATACGTACTCCCATTTCTTGAATGGTTAAACTATTTAACCAACTATCAAATGGAGAAGGTGTTGGCCCGAAATCTTTATAAACCGGATAAACCTCTTTACTAAAAAACTCATATGGTCCCATAGCTGCGCCAGCAATAGAGGTTGAGTGTCCACTTACATATTTGGTTAATGAATGGATTACCACATCAGCACCTAAACGGAAAGGTTGTTGTAAGTAGGGCGAGCAAAACGTATTATCTACAATTAACATTGCCTCGTGTTGCTCTGTGTATTTTGAAATCGCTTCGATATCACATAATTGTAATGTGGGATTATCAGGTGTTTCAATTAATACCGCACACACATGAGGATGTGCATTTAATGTATCTCTAACGTTGTCTGCATTTGTAGCATCCACAAAATACACATCAATACCAAAACGTTTTTGTAAAAAACGCATTAACGAATCTGTACATCCATACACATTACCAACAATAATGCCGTCACCTGGCTGAACAAAACCCATGATAACCGTTGAAATGGCTGCCATTCCAGAAGCAAATACTAACGATGCAATCGTTGGAGTTTTTTCATCCGATTTTAAAGCGTTATCAATAATATGTTGACACTCTAATTGAAATAATACTTTTTCTAAATACTCCGTATTAGGATTTCCTAAACGTGTGTAAATTCGCGCAAATGGTTTTTCGCCAGAAGGAGAATTTCCTACAAAACGAGAAGCCCCGTCTGCTACATCTTTAAATTTAAATGTTGATTTTTGATGAATGTTTGGCAACCCTGTGCCTGCACAAATGGCATTAAATTTATCTGCGTTTAATTGTTTGTCGGTGGCAGTTGCGTATTTATGTTTACGTTCCATCCACTCTTTCCACCAATAAAATCTACCTTTCATGTTTACAGTTTTAAAAAATTTCGCCTAATATACACGAATTTATAAAACTAAGAAGTGACTTTTGTTACTAAAGGAATTTTTATTTGATGATGACTCCTTTTTTATCGATAAAAGGAATCATTTGGAAGTTATCTTCTATAATAGATTCTGGCAAAAAGATAAATTGTTTATCTAGTAATTGTCCATTTAAAGTAAAACTTACCCAGTATTCATTACTCAAACCAAATACTTCTTTTGATACCGGTTCAATTAACTTGTAATCCAAGGTTTGTATTTCTTCGAAAAAATGACGGAGTGTGCTTGTTTTTTTCTTGATATCATTAATTACTCCATAACCTGTAGAGGTAATCAATACATTTTTTATACTCTCTTCTTTAAAATTAAAAATATAGGCATTGTATTCGTCCAAGCCTTCAAACTCCTGAACGATAGCGATTGCTACGTCAAATACTTCTGGAATTACGATGTCTTTTATCATAGTTGTTTATAGTGTCAGTTCGAGCGTAGTCGAGAACTATATCAACGTCTCGACTACGCTCGACGAGACATAATTTAAAAACTATATTTAAACTAACTTAATTAAATAATTTTCTTTTTTGCCTTTGCTTACTAATAAATATTTTTCGCCATTAAATGCATCTAAATTAATCACAGCATTCACATCCGTCACTTTTGTTTTACCAATGCTCACTGCATTTCCAGTGAACATTTTACGAGCTTCAGTTTTACTAGGAAATACAGCTGCTTTATCTACTAATAAATCAACTATATTAATTCCATTAGCAACATCAGCTTTATTTACTTCAAAGGTATCTATACCACCTAGCATTTTTTCAAACGCATCTGGATTTAAATTTGCAACATCGTCTGCCTTCGATTTGAATAAAAACTCAGCAGTCTCAATGGCTTGCAAATAGTCAGCTTCGCTGTGAACTCTAATCGTAATTTCTTTTGCCAACGCTTTTTGCAAATGGCGTTCGTGTGGAGCTGCAGCATGTTTTGCCTCTAACTCTTCTACTTCTGATTTATTTAATAAAGTAAAAATACGCACATAAGATTTTGCATCTTCGTCACTTACATTTAACCAAAACTGATAAAATTTATATGGCGATGTTTTTTCTCTATCCAACCAAATATTTCCGCCTTCAGATTTACCGAATTTAGTGCCGTCTGATTTTTTAATTAATTGAGTGGTTAATGCAAATGCTTCTCCGCTTGCTTTACGACGAATAAATTCTGTACCGGTAGTAATATTTCCCCACTGATCAGAACCTCCCATTTGAATTTTACAATTCTTTTCTTTCCATAAATGATAAAAATCGTAACCCTGAATTAATTGATAACTAAACTCAGTAAACGACATTCCAGTATCACCATTAATTCGATTCTTCACCGAATCTTTAGCCATCATATAATTTACCGTAATGTGTTTTCCAGCATCACGGATAAAATCCAAGAAAGAATAATTTTTAAACCAATCGTAATTATTAACTAACTCTGCGCTATTTTCCCCACAATTAAAATCTAAAAACCGACTTAATTGTTTTTTAATTCCCTCTACGTTTTTATTTAAAGTATCTGCATCTAACAAATTACGTTCGGCTGATTTTCCACTTGGATCACCTACCATACCAGTTGCGCCACCAACCAAAGCCAATGGCTTGTGACCAGCTAGTTGAAAACGCAATAAAGTCATGATTTGTGCTAAACTACCTACATGTAAGCTATCTGCTGTTGGATCAAATCCAATATATCCGGTAACAACTTCTTTATTCAATAGTTCTTCTGTCCCTGGCATTACATCATGCAAGACGCCACGCCATTTTAATTCTTCTATAAAATTTGTTTTCATTTTAAATATTGAGTCTCAAAATTAGAAATAATTAGTTGATTTTAGTCATTTTTTAACCACATAGATTATCACCTTGAACTTGTTTCAGGGTCTCATGAGATGCTGAAACAAGTTCAGCGTGACTTAAATAAACTCTTTCATAATAGCAACCATCTGCGGGACCGCCTCTAAATTAAGTGTATGTCCCACATGAGGAATAACTTTAAACTGACTGTTTGGAATTGATTTTGCGACTTCATTAGCCATATGAACAGGAAGTAACAAATCCTTTTCGCCCTGGATAACAATAACTGGCGCTGTTATTTTTTTCAGTTCTGGTCTGTAATCCACTCTTTCTTTTGTTGCCCTCATTAATTTAAATAAAGCTTGCTTATCTTCATTTGCCTCTTGTCGAGTTTGTTTCATTAACTCAATAGGAATTAATGGATTTAAAAAATAGTTTTCGCTCAACACACTTGGTAACATAATATCCAACATTAAATTATATCCTCCAAATTCTAAGGCTCTCCACCATGATAATTCAATAGCATCATAGTACGGCGTTTTATGAGCAAACGTAGAAATCAATAATAATTTGGAAATTCGATTGCCATGATTAATAGCTAAATGTTGTGCTACTAAACTACCATATGATAATCCTGCAACAATTGCTTTGTCAATTTTTAAATAATCTAATACGCTGATAACGTCACGAGCATGTGTATCAAAACTTCTCCATTCACCGACTTTATCACTTTGACCTTGAAATATAAAATCGATTAATACAATTCTATAATCATTTTTAAAATATGGCGTCGTTAAAATCCATGCAATGGTAGATTGTGACAAGCCATTTAAAAAAACTAAAGTTTCTTTAGCATTCTCATTACCTTGTACTTCAAAGTAGATATTTAGATTATCGGTGGTTTTGCAAAACATAGTATTATAAAATTATTTTTCGTGTACAATTGCTTTATATTCAAATTTACTAAAAATTAATTATCGTTAGTTAACCACATAGATACATAGTTGTAGCATATAGTTAAGTGGCATATAGAAAACATATTTTTTGCACATAGTATCTGTGTGAAAAGCGAAGCTTCCTTCAGGCTCCTTATAATTTCCAAAAACTATCTATGTGTCTATGTGGTTAAAATAAACAAATACTGCCTCTGTTGTTACAAAAAAATTTTAAAGAAATTTTAAAGTAGCTGCATCATTTACTGTTAATTCAACTTCTCTTCCAAAATACATCGCTAAGTTTTTATCAATATGTCCTGCCGGAAAATCAAAACATACCGGATAATTATAATCCTTAACCGCATCTAAAATAATATCTTCCGGAAACTTTCCAAAAGGGATCGCGTTATCTTTCATATCTGTCATGCCACCTACGACAAGACCTTTTAAACAACTTAGTTTACCTGATAATTTTAATTGCATCATCATTCTATCTAAATGATATAAGTACTCATCTAAATCTTCTATAAACAAAATTTTATCTCTTGTATCAATATCAAAGGGTGTACCCGATAATGCATATAATAAAGATAAATTACCGCCTACTAATTGTCCTTTTGCTATTCCAGCTATGTTAGAATAATTTTCTTCAGTTTCTATTTCAGTTAATTTTCCCAATAATGCTTTTATTAAACTTCTCGTAGCTTCTTGGTTTTTAGAAAAATTTAAAGGCATAGTCGCATGTAAGGTTGCTACACCAATATTATGAATAGCGTTATGTAAAACAGTTATATCACTATAACCGATCACCCATTTTGGATGCTTTTTAAATTCAGTAAAATCAACATGTTGCATTAATCGTACAGTTCCATAACCTCCGCGCGCAATAATAATAGCTTTTATATTTTTATCATTTAATGCCCATTGCAAATCTTCTACTCTTTGAGCATCAGTGCCTGCATATTGATTACTGGATTCAAATAAATTTTTACCCAATAAAACAGAAAGGCCGTAGCTCTCAAAAAAAGCTACGGCTGGTTGTATTTCTTCTTGACTGACTTTACGAGCTGTTGCAATAATAGCTACAGTGTCGCCTTTTTTCAAATAAGAAGGTAGTACCATTATTTTTTGTTTTTCTTTTTTGCTTTTTTCTCTTTCTTCCCCTTCTTATCTTTCTTAACTTTTACTTTTTTAGCTTTAACAAGCTCAATTGGTTTAGAAACTGTTACTTTTTTAGCTACTGCAACTTTTTTTACAACCGCTTTCTTTGGAGCAACTTTTTTCGCTACTGCTTTTTTCTCTTTAGCGGCTTTGGTAGCTGAAGCTTTCGAAGCCACCTTCTCATGGAACTCAATGTTTTTTAACTGCGCCTTATATTTAGGAAAAATTGGCTCGCCTTCCACATGAACATGAAACCATAACTCTCCATTTTTAATACGATACAGATTCATTTCGGCTATACCATATTTAGCAGCTAATTGCTTAAAGGTTAGTTTACGTTTAGGATTCCAAATTTCATTTTTTAACTGAATGACTTTTTTCTCATTCAATTTTTTAGAAGTCGCGCCGCTATACACTTTATGAGCTGCTGCTGCTAAAACATAAGGACTTTTTTTACTATGTTCCACTTGCTGTTCTTTAGTAGCCCATTTTAAATTAGATATTGAATTGTTTTCTTTATTATAATCCAAGTGAAGTACAAATTTACATTTAGGACTGTGTTTTTTCAAAAACGCAGCTCCTACCGCCTGATGAGCAAATAAGGCCTTTGATTTACCATTACTATGAAGCGTTACCATAGGAAAACCGCCATTTAAATGCTGTTTTAAAATGTATTTATCTTCTATGTTTTTCTCATATGAAGCCAAACGTCCGTGAGAAGACACCGCGTATTTTTTACTTAAAGATCCTTTTAAATTGGGAATTTGTTTCCAGATTTCTTTGTCTTTTGTAGCCATCGGATTTTGATTTTTAATGAATAAAGTTTAATGTTATCTTTACACAATTTTACAACATTTTAGTTATATAATAAACACTATGTCAGCTACTTATAAACGCACACTTGTTACTTCCGCTTTACCATATGCTAATGGTCCGGTTCATATCGGTCATTTGGCTGGTTGCTACTTGCCATCTGATATCTTTGTAAGATATAAAAGAAGCAAAGGCGAAGATATTTTGTTTATCTGCGGTAGTGATGAACATGGCGTTCCTATTACCATTAAAGCCAAAAAAGAAGGCGTAACTCCTCAGGATGTGGTAAACAAATACCACAAAATGATGGGCGATTCTTTTAAAGAATTTGGAATTTCATTTGACGTTTATTCGCGCACTTCCAGTAAAATACATCACGAAACAGCTTCAGATTTCTTTAAAACATTATACGATAAAGGCGTTTTTACGGAAGAAGTAACAGAACAATACTATGACGAAGAGGCTAAACAATTTTTAGCAGACCGTTATATTACTGGGACTTGTCCTAAATGTGCCAATCCAAATGCTTATGGCGACCAATGTGAAAAATGTGGTAGTACGTTAAATGCTACAGAATTAATTGATGCCAAATCAACTTTAAGTGGAAGTAAGCCTGTTTTAAAAGAAACAAAAAATTGGTTTTTACCCTTAGATAAATTACAACCAAAAATTCAAGCTTACCTTGACCAACATAAAGATTGGAAAACAAATGTTTATGGTCAATGCAAAAGTTGGTTAGATAGTGGTGATGGTCTACAGCCTCGTGCCATGACTCGTGACTTAGATTGGGGTGTTCCTGTTCCAGTAAAAGGTGCAGAAGGAAAAGTATTATACGTTTGGTTTGATGCACCTATTGGATACATTTCGGCAACTAAAGAACTAAGGCCAACTGATTGGGAATTATATTGGAAGGATAAAGAAACACGTTTAATCCATTTTATTGGAAAAGATAATATTGTATTTCACTGTATTATTTTCCCAGCCATGTTAATGGAGCATGGAGATTTTATTTTAGCCGATAATGTCCCTGCTAATGAATTTTTAAATTTAGAAGGAGATAAAATTTCAACCTCTCGTAATTGGGCAGTTTGGTTACATGAGTATTTAATTGACTTTAAAGATAAGCAAGACGTATTGCGTTATACCTTATGTTCAAATGCTCCGGAAACAAAAGATAACGATTTTACCTGGGCTGATTTTCAAACGAAGAACAATAGCGAATTAGTGGCAATTTTAGGGAATTTCGTGAATCGTACTTTAGTATTAACGCACAAATATTATAATGGCGTAGTTCCTTCTGCTGACAGATACACAAAAGAAGACTTATTAATCTTAGAACAATTATCTGCTTTTCCAGATAAAATTTCGGCTGCTATAGAGCAATTTAAATTTAGAGAAGCCTTAGCTGAGATGATGAACTTAGCTCGTTTAGGAAATAAATATTTAGCCGAAACTGAGCCTTGGAAATTAATTAAAACAGACGAAGAGCGAGTAAAAACAATCATGAATATTGCTTTACAAATTACTTGTAATTTGGCAATAGTGTGTGAACCTTTTATTCCATTTACATCCATTAAACTATTTAATATGCTAAACATGCCTGTTTTAAAATGGCATGCCGCAAAACAAACCAGTAACATGGCTTCAGGACATGTAATCAATAAAGAAGAACTACTTTTTGCTAAAATTGAAGATGTGGAAATTCAAACACAGATTGATAAATTAAATGCTAGCAAAAGTGCTAATGCTTTTGCTAACGCGATAACCACAATTGCACCAAGCAAGCCAGAAACTAGTTTTGATGATTTCAGTAAAATGGATATTCGCACAGGAACAATTTTAGAAGCCGAGCGTGTTCCTAAAACAGATAAATTATTAAAATTAAAAATAGATACCGGAATTGACCAACGAACAGTTGTAAGTGGCATTGCTGAATGGTATAACCCAGAAGATATTATAGGTCAACAAGTAAGTATTTTAGTAAACTTAGCGCCTCGTAAAATCAAAGGCATTGAAAGTCAGGGAATGATTTTAATGGCATCTAACTCTGCCGGTGAATTAAGTTTTATCACTGCTACTAAACCCAATTTTAATAATGGCTCCGAAATTAAATAACCTTGTTTTTATACTTATTTTATTTTATAGTGTAGCTGGTATTTCACAGGAAGGTACTACACAAAAAGCAAATAATTATAAAGCCGATTCTTCTTTTCTCAAATTTAACGCCTTACGTTTTAGTGTAGCAAAAGCACAAATTAATTTATTAAAAAAAGAAGGGGTTTTATTGGTTCGGTTAAAAACAAATGCCAACACTATTAATCGTTTAAAAAATGCAGGTAATATAGATTTAGCAACACAAGTAGAAAGAGAAACGTATCTAAACAATAAAGCTATTGTTCGAGCATATAACAAGGAATTTAATTTTTGTCCGGTTTACTTTTTTTACTCCAATTATTCTGATTCTGTTAAACACAAAAAACTAGATAACATTTTTGTCGATTCTACATTGTCTGTAAATCCGTCCATTGTTTGTAATGCCTCGTTTTATTTAATTGCAGAGCAAGGCTTTATTTACGAATCATCCCTAGGAATCGTTTCCGAATCTCAGGCTCCTTATGCAATTGAAAAAGGTATTGCTTCAAAAGAAATGGCAATTGTTGTAAAGAATAGATATTTTATTCAGTTACATAAACCTTTTCCTTACTATCAAGCAGGATATTCTATAAAGAAGTATGGAGAATTTGTTAAAAAGTTCAATAAAGAATTGCAAAGCTTTTATACTAAAAACAGTTCTTACGTAATGCCACCCGAAATAAAGGAGTTTGTTTATTAAAATTCAGCGATAATTGTTTGAGCTCCTTTTACTACATCTCCAATTTTTACTTTTAATTTAGCGTCTAAAGGCAAATACAAATCAACACGTGAACCAAATTTAATAAAGCCCATTTCTCCACATTGTGTTGCTTTATCTCCTTCTTTGCTATACATCACAATACGACGTGCTAAAGCACCGGCTACTTGTCTAAATAAAACAGATTTTCCATTTGAAGGATGTTTGACAACAACCGATGTTCGCTCGTTTTCAGTGCTTGCTTTAGGTAAAGATGCCACCATAAATTTACCCGGATGATATTTTGCATACGTAACATCTCCCGCAATTGGATAACGATTAACGTGCACATTAATTGGCGACATAAAGATAGACACCTGAATACGCTTGTCTTTAAAATATTCTCCTTCTTCTGTTTCTTCCATTACAACCACCTCTCCATCTGCCGGAGCAATAATAGCATTATCATTAAGTGTATGAACGCGAGATGGATGACGGAAAAACTGAATAACCACAATTAATAAAAATGCTGATAATGTGTATGCAAACCAATGGGCAATAGCAAATTCAGGAAATACTAATTTGGCAATGCTAATAATGATGGTACTGAATAAAATTGTAACCAGTAATGTCGGATATCCTTCTTTGTGAAATTTCATATTTAATTTAAAAATTGTAAAAATAAAACAAATTGACTGAATTCATGAAATTAATTCGCCACCGTGTCATCAGTCCAATGTTTTGACTGTTGTTTTGAAAAACGTAATCCAAGCATCAATTCGTGTGTGCCGGTAGAATACCTTTTTAGGTTAGTGGTTGTAAAATCATAAGAATAGCCAATCATCAGATAATTTTTATACATAAATCCAATCAAAGCTGTAAATGCATCTTTATGCCTATATCCTGCACCTAACCAAATTTGTTCCTGATAAATGACACGTGCCCCAATATCTATTTTTACAGGCGCCGGGTTGGCATACTTTGCTAAAAAAGATGGCTCAACTTTAAAATCATCATTGATATTAAATTTATAAGCACCATTTAACAAGAAATGGGTAACCAAAGTTCCTTTGCCATCTCCACTCGGATATAATTTAATAGGACTCTGATACAATTGTGGCGCACTAAAACCAATATGCCATGTTTCGTTATGTACGTATAAGCCCGCTCCAAAATCAGGAACTATTTTAGTTTGATATTGAACCAGTAAATTATCATCTCCCGCATCATGCAGATGTAATTTATGCCCGTCAATTCCCCATTGTTGAATGCCGGCACTTAGTCCCAATGACACTCTTGTCTTTTCTGCAACTTTAATGTGATATGCATAAGCCAAATTAATTCCTACTCGTCTGGTTGGCCCTACAATATCTGTATAAATGTGTGTGCCTAAACCCATATGTCGATTTTTTAATGGGCTATGAAGCGTTAGCATATAGGTTCTTGGGGCATCAGTTATACCAATCCATTGATATCTATTGTTAGAACGCATATCCGCAAAATTATCTTTCCCTGCAACTGCCGGATTGATAGCAAGATCATTTAACATATACTGAGTATATTGAGGGAGTTGCTGAGCTCGTAAGCTATTTACAAGCAATACGATAACCGTTATGTATAAAATATTTTTCATTTTTATCTGAATATGGTTAATGGGCTTGTAAATGCTTTTGGGTAAGCCGGATGATTTAAATTAATAATATAGTAGTAAGTGCCAACCGGTAAATCTTTTCCTTTGTATTTTCCATTAAACGGCACTGAATAGCCTTTAGAATAGAATAACTGTTCTCCCCAACGATTATAGACTTCAACCTCACAATCCGGGAATTGATCTATAAAATCAATTTGCCAAACATCATTTTTGCCGTCTGAATTAGGTGAGAATCCATTTGGTATAACTACTTCAGGATATATGTAAACAGTTACCGTATCTGAGTTAGAACAACCATTCACATCTACAACAGTTACTGTGTAAATAGTGGTAACCGTTGTTCCTGAAGTTGGATTTGGACCCGTTGGATTATCTAACCCAAATGCAGGTGTCCAAACGTAAGTGCTTCCTACCGGTCCTGTAGGGCTTCCCCCAATTCCAGATGAAGAATAAACAGGCATACTCACCATAGGTCCTGCATCTACGGTTGGTAATGGTAATGATGTAACAATTAAGGAGTCTCTATCTATACACACACCATTAGTTGCAATTAAAACAAACGTATTTGTACCAGTTGCCGGAGTAACGATTGTTGATATGGAATTTGAAACAACTGCACCTGAAGGTAATTCAATCCATTGATATGTTATTCCTCCATTAGAATTTGTTCCATTTAAAAATAATGTTCCATTTTGACAGAATAAAGTGTCATTTCCTGCAATAGCATTTACTGTTAAAGTAGAATTAATGATAAAAGCGGAATCAATTGTGCATCCAAAATTATCTGTTACTGTTACTGTATAAGATCCTGACAATACATTTATCAGATCTTCCGTAATTACTCCTCCGGGAGTCCAGTTATATGTATGCGGCAGCCCACCTCCACTTGTGGTTATATCAATTGACCCATCGAGTGCTGTATTACAACTGGCATCTGTTACTACAGCCGTTAATGTTAATGTTGGTGGATTAATTAATGTAAAAGAACTAGAAGCAGGGCAACCGTTAGCATCTGTTACCAATACGGAATAATTTCCTGCACATAAGCCACTAACAGTGGGAGTATTTATACCTACTGGAGTCCAAGAATAAGTATATGGCATAGCTCCTCCTATAGAAATAACCGTTAAAGACCCATTACAACTATTATAACAAGTAGGATCATCAACATCAGGAGAACTAAATGAAATTTGAGAAACAGGTCCTAATGAAAAATTTCTGACAGCTTTACATCCTGCGGCATCAGTAACCTCAACCGAATAAGCTCCAATACATAAAGCACTAATGCTTGACGTACTTGCTCCATTCGACCATAATGTTGTATATCCCGGCGCACCTCCTGAAATTGCAATTGATAAAATTCCATCGCAGTTACCGTTACAGGAAATATTTGTTTTAGTAGACGTTATGACAGGGGCATTAATAGCATTAATGGAATAAACTTCTGTTTCTGAACAGGAACCATCACTAACAGTTAGTGTGTAGCTTCCTGGGGCTAAATTTGTAACACTAGCTGTATTGCCTGTTGGTAACCATGCATAAGTATAAACGCCTGAACCACCAGTTACAGAAACCGTTATTGAACCGGTAGATGAAGAACAAGATGATTGGGTTACCTGAGAAGTTATGGTTAAAGAAGTTGCTGCACCAATTACAACACTGGCAGTTCTTGAGCAGCCGTTTGCATCTGTCATATTACAGAAATAAGTTCCGGCGCATAACCCACTAATTGTTTGACTCGTTGAATTATTATGTACCCAATTATACGTTATTGGTGCTACTCCACCCACTGCAGTAACATTGGCAGTTCCATTACAAAGTCCGGCACAGGTAACGTCTGTAGCAATTACATTTTCGCCGGTTATACCACTTGAACTATTAATTACAACACTAGAAGTTGATAAGCAACCATTCCCATCTGTTATCTGAACTTCATAAATACCTGAACATAAATTAGTGGCTGTGTTTCCTGTTTGATTATTGCTCCATAAATAGGTATAAGTAGGTGTGCCTCCCACAGGATTAACTATGGCAGAGCCATTACATAAATCACAACTTGGGGCCGTGATATTTGGAGTAAAAGTAATTTGAGATGGAGCACTTATATTAGCTGGTATTTGATCAAAACATCCATTTGCATCGGTTATAGTAACTAAATAATTTCCTGTACATAATCCTACTGCCGTATTACCTGATTGACCTAATGGATCGTTCCATTGTAAAGTATATGGAGCTAAGCCTCCCGCCACATTAGTTGCAGTTAATATTCCATTACAATCATTAAAACAGTTATTATTGGTTGCTAATGTTGTGGTTGTTATAGTTGTTAAGCTAGGAACATTGTAATTTACAACTAATACACATCCTTTAGAATCAGTAATGGTTGCCGTTTGTGGTCCAGGACAAACATTTGTTATTGTTCCTGTGCTGGCACTTGGAGTCCAAGAGTAAGTATAGCCTCCATTTCCTCCTGTTGGATTTAAAGCAATTGATCCATTACAATTACCAAAACAAGCGGCACTTACTATAATTTCATTAGCTGCAATAACTGCTGGTTCTGCAATTACAAAACTGGAATCAATATTACATCCATTATTATCAGTAATTACTACACTGTATGTTCCCGCAGGAATATTATTTAAATCCTGAGTAACAATAGCTCCCGGCGTCCAACTGTATGTATAACCTGGTGTACCGCCTGCTACTGTTAAATCTATTGCTCCGTCTATGGAAGCATTACATCTTGCATCGATTAAAACTGCTGTTACACTTATAGAAGATGGTGCTGTTAAAGTGTACGTCTCTTGAGAAGAACATCCATTTGCATCACTTACCGTTACCGAATAATTGCCTGAACATAATCCGGTAGCGACTGAAAGTGTGGATCCAGAGCCTACCCAATTATAACTATACGGTAAAACTCCCCCACTTGGTAGAGTTGTAATAGATCCGTCACAAATATTATTACATAAAGGGTTATTTACATCAGCAGAACTAAATACAATAGGAGTTACCGTTGTTAAAGAAAAATTTCTTACGGTTGAACATCCCGCGGCATCTGTAACCATTACCGAATATCCGCCGGCACATAATCCTGTATTATTTGAAGTACTTGCACCATTAGACCATGCTGTTGTATATCCAGGCGTACCTCCGGATAATGTTAAAGAAATACTGCCGTTACATAAACCACTACATGTAATATTTTGCTGGGTTGATGTAACTACTGGACCATTCACAGAGCTCATGGCATATACCTGTGTCTGAGAGCAATTACCATCAGATACTGTTAAAGTATAATTTCCAGGTGCTAAATTAGTTAAGGTAGCAGTATTTCCCGCAGGTAACCATGCATATGTATATGCTCCGGTTCCTCCTGTTACATTAACAGTTATAGAGCCTGTACCAGAAGAGCAATTGGATTGAGTTACTTGAGGAGTAATCGTAAAATTAGTTACAGCATCTATCACCACGCTTGCTGTTTTAATACATCCATTGGCATCGGTCATATTACAAAAGTATGTGCCGGCACATAACCCGTTTAAAGTTTGACTACTTGAATTATTGTGAATCCAATGATAAGTAATAGGTGCAGTTCCTCCAATAGCGGTTACCGTTACAGAACCATCACAAACACCGCTACAAGTAACATTAGCAGAAGAAATGGTTTCTCCTGTGATAGAAGAAGTGTTATCAATTGTAACATTAGAATTTAAAATACAGCCATTACCATCTGTGACTTCCAACATGTATATTCCTGCACATAAATTTGAAGCAGTATTGCCTGTTTGTGCATTACTCCACTCATATGAATAACCGGGTGTTCCTCCTGAAGGATTTACAATTGCTGACCCATTACATAATCCACAATTAGGTTGTGTTACAGTTGGCGTTACCGTAAGTTGAGAGGGAGAAGTAATAGCAGCCGGTAAAACATTAGAACACCCATTGGCATCCGTAATTGTTACCGAATAATTCCCACTACATAAACCACTTGCTAATGCAGTAGCCTGGCCTGCAGGATCACTCCAATTAAACGAATATGGCGGTAATCCTCCTGCTACATTTGTAGCTAATACACTTCCATTACAATTTCCAAAGCAATTAACATTAGTAGCAAATGTGCTACTTGTAATCGTTGTAATACTAGGAATCGTATACGTTGTAGTGTAAGTACAATTTAAAATATCTGTAATTGTCAATGAAATTGGTCCCGGACAAATTCCGCTCACAGAAGACGCCACAGAACTATTACTCCAAGCATAAGTATAACCTCCGTTTCCACCTGATGGAGTTACGGCAATACTTCCATTACAATTTCCTAAACAAGCTGCGCTCACAATAATTTCATTATCATCTATTGATTGTGGTTCTGTAATAGTAACTGATTGAAAGAATAAACAATTATTTGCATCTTCCAATCGAGCTGTATATACACCTGCACATAGTGCCGTAACAGATGCACTTGCCGAAGCAGGATTTATCCAACTCATAATATATGGAGCCGTTCCACCAAACGGATTAGAAATTTCTGCTGCCCCATTACACTGTCCATTACAAGCAACATTTGTAGTCGTAAAAGCTGCGCCACCAGGGCCATTTGAGTTACTCAAAGCAATAACACTTGAAGTAGAACAACCATCAGCATCAGTTACTACTAGTGTATATGTTCCTGCCGGAATTCCGGTAACCATTGTATTTGTAGATTGTCCTGCCAAAATAGGGTCCAACCAATTATAAGTATATGGTGCTACTCCCGAAGCCGCCACTGCATTTATACTACCGTTACTGAATCCACAAGTAGCTGGTATTAATGCAGGATTTATAGCTATTGCGGGAGGATTTGTTAATGTTACCGTTTGAATACTTTGACAAGAATTAGCATCTGACAATGTAATGGTATATATTCCCGCACATAAATTAGAAACTGTTTGTGTTGTAAAAACAGGTGTTGACCACGAATATGAAAAAGGTGCCGTTCCACCAATTGGATTAGCAGAAACAATTCCATCGCATCCTGCATTACATGTTGGATTTGTAAAAGATGTATTTGCAATAAGTGCCGCAGGATCTGTTAATACAACTAATGCCTGTCCTGTACACAAACTATCATCGGTAACGACAAGTGTATAATTTCCCGCACATAATCCTGTAGGATTAGGCACCGGTCCACCGCTAGGAATCCAGTTATAGTTATAATTCGGATTTCCACCTGTAACTGTTGTTGCAACACTGCCATTACATACGGCATTACATCTTGGATTACTGATAGTTGTTGTTACAACTATTGGCAATGGTTCTGTGATGCTAAAATTTACAGAGTTTGTACAACCATTAGCATCTGAAACAATACCTGTGTATGTACCTACACATAATCCATTAATTGTTTGAGTTGGAGTAACGGGCGTCGTATTGTAATTATAAGTGTAAGGTAGTGTTCCCCCACTTGCATTAATTACCGCCGAACCATTACATTGACCATGACATTTAATATTTATAGCTGTTATAGTAGAAGTTAATGCCAAAGGCTGTCCAATATCCACAGTTCCGGAAATAACACAGCCACTGGCATCGGTCACATTCACGGTATAAATCCCGGAACATAAATTAACCAAAGTGTCAATATTTGATCCTGCAAACGAACCCGAAGGTATCCAAGAATAACTATAAGGACTGGTTCCTCCTGATACAATTGCTCTCACTCCTCCTGTACAATCTCCACTACATAAAACATCTTTTTTATTAAAGCTTAATGTTACAGTAGATGGTTGAGTTACAACAAATGTTTGTGTAATACTACATCCGTTAGCATCAGAAATATTAACAGAATAATTATTAGCACATAAGCTAGTTGGATCCTGAACAAATCCTCCCGAAGGGGACCATGTATAAGAATATCCAGGTGTTCCTCCTGAAGGAGATAAATTAATAGCTCCATTACAAGCAGCATTACAAGTTTCGTTAACTACAACTCCGGTAGCAGTAAATGGAGTTGGCTGAGCGATGTTTATTAATTGATTTGTAACACAAGTATTAGCGTCGGTAATTACTGAAATAAAATTACCCGCACATAAACCTGATATAGCAGTTGTATTTGAAGGGATTGCACTACCATTTACGCTAAAAGGGGCTGAGCCTGTTATTGAAAGTGTAGCCGATCCTGTACAGGAACCAAAACAAGAAACTGAATTAGAAGTAACAGTAACTGTAGGTCCTGTTGGATTACTTAAAGTTGTAACTATAGTTTGGGTACATCCTGCCGCATCATTTACATATAAAGAGTAAGTTCCTGCAGCTAAATTTATTAAGGGATTTGTTGTGAAATTTCCCGGCATCCATGTAAACGTATATGCCGGAGTTCCTCCACTGATTACCGCACTAATACTTCCGTCAGAAGAAGTACAAGTTGTTGGATTAGTAAATGTGAAACTGGCAGCCAATGAACTATTTTGAGTGATAGTTACTACCTGAGTTTGAGAACAATTATTTATATCTGTAGCTGTTACCGTATAATTTCCGGCACATAGCCCTGAAATAGAAGGAGAAGTTGATCCTCCAGGTTGCCACACATAAGATATAACACCTGTGCCTCCACTAGCAGTTGCTGTTGCTACCCCATCACATAAACTATTACATGTTACATTTGTTTGATTAACGTTAAGCGTAATTGCAGGAGGATTTACAAAGTTAACTGTACTTGTATTTGTACATCCATTAGCATCAGAAACCATAACTGTATGAATACCTGCACACAGCCCCGTTGCCGTTTGAGTAGTTTGAACAGGTGCAGGAGACCAAGAATATGTATACGGGCCAATACCTCCTGAAGGGTTTGCTGTAGCCACACCATTGCAAGCCCCATTACAGGTTAAAGTACTACCATTTGTAGTTGCCAGAATAATAACTGTTTGGTTAATTTGTAATGTTTGTGTAGAAGTACATCCTCTACTATCTGTAACTGTAACCGTTTGAATTCCTACACATAAATTATTTGCTGTTTGAGTAGTTTGCCCTCCCGGAGACCATGAATAAGTATAAGGAGCTGTTCCACCAATGCCATGAGCTGTTGCAGAACCTATACAAACATTACAACTTGGTAAAACATTGCTAACAGAAGATGTTAAAGCAGCAGGCTGTGACACGTTAGCAACCGAAGAGGCTATACATCCCTGAGCATCTGTAACACTCACCACGTAATTTCCAGCACACAATCCATTAGCACTTTGAGTAGCTTGAGCAGGAGTTGAATTCCAACTATAAAAATATCCTGCTGTCCCTCCTGTTGATGTAACAGAAACTATTCCATTACAAGAACCTGCACAACTAACCGTTCCATTTGTTGTTGTTAAAGTTATTGCCGGTGGAGTAACAATAGCAACTGTTTGAGTTTTGATACATCCAAAAAAATCGGTAACTGTAGCTGTATATACTCCCTGACATAAATTATTAATGATGTTTCCCGCACCTCCATTATTCCAGTTAATAGTATAATTAGGCGTGCCTCCACTGACTGATGTAGTAGCTATACCGGTACATTGAGCGTTACAATTAGGATTTGTAGGAGTAATACTTACTGTTAAATCCGGACGCGAAGTAATGGTAACGGAACTTGACGCCCTACATCCATTAGCATCTGTTACTGTAGCCGTTTGTACACCTGCACACTGATTACTAATTGAATTTCCTGTTCCTCCTGAACTCCATGTAAATGTATATACAGGAGACCCTCCATTTACAACAGATGAAATAGTAGCATTACATTGGTTAAAGCAGTTAATGGAAGTAGCATTTAAAGTTAGTAATATAGGATTTGGCTGTGTTAAATTAATGGTTTGTGTTCTTGCGCAACCATTATTATCTCTTACAGTAAGTGTAAAAATTCCGGCACATAAATTTGTAAAAGGCGGATTTGATGTGATGGGAGCTCCGGATGTTGGTTGTAATGTAAAAGAATAAGGTGCACTTCCTCCGGAAGGATTAGAGTTAATAGAACCGTCACAAACACCATTACACGTTGGCGATACAGAAGTTACATTTACGGCGATTTGTGTTGGTTGAGTAATAACTGTTGTTCTGGAAATAGAACATCCATTGCCATCTGTAACTCTTAAGGTATACGTTCCAGGGCATAATCCTGTAACAGTAGCAGTTGCTTGACCCGTAGGATTTCCCGGAGACCAACTATAGGTATATGAACCTGCACCTCCACTCATATTTCCAGTAGCGGTTCCGTTGCACGCTCCGTTACAAGTAATACTGGTATTTGCAATTGTTAAAGTAGTTGCAGGCGGCTCTGTGATAGTAACCGAATTAGTATACTGACATCCTAATACATCTCCAATTGTATAACTATATACTCCTGCACATAGATTATTAGCCAACGAACCCGTTGAAACTGCTGCTGTCCAAGTATAAGTATACCCGGGAGATCCTCCAGCCGGATTTAAATTAACGGAAGCGCTACAAACTGCATTACACAATACATTAGTTTGAGTTGGGGTAGCAGTTAAAGTTGGTGGAGATAATATATCTACTGTAATTGTTTGAACACAATTGACATTATTAGTAACTGTACAAGTATAATTTCCAGCACATAATCCTGTTGCCTGAGAAGTCGTTCCTCCACTAGGAGACCATGAATAAGTAAATCCACCTATTCCTCCTGTAGCTGTAACGGAAGCTGTTCCATTACAAATATTTCTGCAATTTAAATCCGTTTTGGTAACTGTTAAAGTCACTGCTGGAGGTTGAACAATATTTGCCGAGTAGGTTGCCGTACAAGATTTAGTGTCAGTCATTGTCATTGTAACAACGCCCGGACACAAATTAGCAATTGTAGTAGTATTGGATGTTGCAGGAACCCAAGTATAAGTATATGGTGAAGTTCCTCCGGTGGGGGACACTGTTGCAGAACCATTACACACTCCATTACATGTTATACTACTACTAGAACCATTTGTCAACAGCACCTGAGGTTGAGTTAAAGTTCTTGTAAAAGTATTTAAACATCCGTCGCTTCCGGTTGCAACTATGGTATAAGTTCCGGAACAGGCATTTTTTAAGGTATCTCTTCCTCCTAAACCAATGCCTGTATGGCTAATGTTAGGTGGGTTATAACTAACGCTTATAGGTGGCGATCCAGATAATATTTGGGTTCTTATCTGTCCATCACAATTAGAAAAACAATTGGGATTTACAGATGTAATATTTAATAGTGGTCTAGGTTGTTTGCCCACTAACGCTTGAGGAAAAGATTGTTCCCCCGTTGTATTGTTTGTAAAGATTACAATGTAAGGCGTAACACAATCACAAACTGTATTGATAGAATATGTAGTTCCAGAATAACCAATTTCAGCCGCAGGTAATGACTGACAAGCTGCATTTGTATTCAACCATTGTATATCATAAGGTCCGGTAGGTGTGGCGCATCCCGTCATATCAAAAACAACAACGCCATCGCATGTGGCATTACAACTAACATTCGTTGGGGTTCCCACCACGGCAACACAATCAGCCATTTTAGCCAAATTGACTCCAGGTGCTGATGTTAATATTCTTATAGATTCCTGAGATAAATTTGATTTTTTACAAATAAAACGAGATTGATTTTGAAGGCTTGAACTTAAATTAGAGGTATTAAAATTAATGACATTGGATGTTTGAAAAAAGCTATTATCCAACTGAATAGATGCATTTTCAAAATAGACATTAGTTGAAATTAAAATTGAATTATTTAATTTTAAATTGCCCGATAGATAAATACTTTTTAAAGTATTTAAATATTCAAATTTTATGTTTTTATTAGTATTAACTCTTACATCACAGTTTAAAGGAAATGGCGAAATACGATACACGCAATCATTATCTGGTGTTAAATTTAAAATTCCGTTTATTCCAAGCGAAAATTTATGATTCAAATCCAGCGCACCAAATACCCTTAATTCAACATTAGGTGAACTTATAATTTCAGCCTTAACAAATTGATTTTGAGCAGAGATTGTATTAACGGAAGTATTTTGAAGTATATGAACGACAAAATCCTGACCTCCTGATTGATTATCAAAAATAACGTTTGAGGTAGCTCCGGGAATTATGTTAGCTGAAACGCCACCACTCTGAAACGACCAATGGTTTTTATCATTCCAGTAGCCTGATCCTCCAACCCAATAAAGCGATTGAGCATAAAAAATGCCGGATACAAAAAGGGCAATAAAAAGTAGCAGTTTTTTCAACATAACAATTTTTAACTTCTACGAATTTAAATTAGTTTGGGTTTCTAAATTTAAGAAAATAACCCTAATATTAACAATTCAACTGTGTGAAACCTATACTTAACTGATTGAATCTAATAATCTTAAACTTATGAATATCAAAAATCCTTTAAATAGCTGGCAAACATTATCATCTGAACTTGTTTATGAATCTGCCTGGATTGCTGTAAACAAACATCAGACTATAAATCCCGCCGGAAATCCTGCGCTATATAGTGTAGTAAATTATAAAAATTTAGCTATTGGTATTTTACCACTAAGTAAGGACGGATACACATGGTTGGTGGGTCAATGGCGCTATCCTTTAAATGCCTATAGCTGGGAAATTCCAGAAGGTGGCGGACCATTGGGCGAAGCTCCTATTGAAACAGCCATCAGAGAATTGAAAGAAGAGACAGGTATTGTAGCCAAAAAGTTTGAAGAAATAATGCAACTGCATTTAAGCAATTCGGCAACAGATGAACATGCTTTTGTGTTTTTAGCAACAGATTTAACTTTTGAAGAAGCGGAACCCGAAGACACAGAAGATTTAACAGTGAAAAAAATTCACATTAATGACGTATTTGATATGGTTATGAAAGGTGAAATTACAGATGCCATTAGTGTAGCAGCAATATTTAAAGTAAAGTATTTAATTGATAAAGGTTTGTTGCAAACATTATAAATTAGTTCTCGACTCCGCTCGAACTAACAAATACTACCAACCAGCAATTTCCCAATTACCTTGGGAACGCATAACTTGTTCAACAATATCACGAACACAGCCCTCTCCACCATTTCGGTTGGAAACGTAAATGCAAATATCTTTTATTTCATATGCGGAGTTTTGCGGACAAGTTGCTATACCTACTCGCTTCATAACTTCGTAATCTGGTAAATCATCACCCATGTACAAAATTTCGTCTTCCTTCAAATCATATTCATTAATATAATCTTTATAACATTGCAATTTATCATGCTGTGCTAAAAAAACATCTTCTATACCCAAACTTTGTAATGCTTTTTTAACTGTTTGGCTATTTCCACCTGTTATAATACCTATTCTGTATCCTTTTTTTACAGCTAATTGCAAAGCATAGCCATCTTTAGAATTCATGTTACGAACAAATTCTCCGTTTTCCATTAATAACACTTGTCCGTTAGTTAACACCCCATCTACATCAAATAATAATGTTTTAATGCGGGTTAATTTTTGTTTAAAATTTTCCATCAATTATTTTGAATTTTGTTGAGTAACTATTAAATCAGAAAGTGTTTTATATACCTGAGTTAATTGTTTATTATTATTAATTAAATCTAAATGTTTTTTCATCACTGATTTATCATTACGCATAGCCGGACCGGTTTGCGCTTTTTTAGGATGAACCTTTTGCAATTTTTGAAATGAATGCTGCATAATTGGCAACAGTAAATCAGTATCATTTTTACTTAAACTATTTTCTATAATTTCATAAGCTGATACATACATGGCGTTGGTGAAATTACAAGCAAATACAGCCGCTAAATGTATTTGTAATCTGGTTTTTGAATTAACTACTTTTGTTTTTTTTGAAACTAAAGAAGCTAACTGCTTTAACTTATTTTCAACAGATTTAGAATTTCCTTCGATGAGTAATGGTGTTGATTTCCAATCAATATCTGCACCTTTATAAAATGTTTGTAATGGATAATATACCCCAATATTTTTAGCTCCAGTTTTTAAAACAAGCAAATCAACACTTCCAGAAGTATGAACCACAATCCCTTTTAATTTCAAAGGCTTTATTTTTTTTACAACCTCTGCAATAATATCATCTTTTACAGCAATGATATACACATCTGCGTTAGGGTTTATATCCGTAAAATCACTTACTAAATCGCAATGAAATTGTTTTGAAAATTGTTTTGCTTCCTTTGAATCCCTGTGGTTAAAAACCTGCAACAAATTTAAAGCCTGAGTTGACTGAATAGAATTAGCAATATGATAAGCCACATTGCCTGTTCCGATAATAACGATGTTTGTTGTATAAGTCAAAAAAATAATTTTATAAGCAAATAGCTAGCTTCAAAATTAATTAAAAGTCTGAGTATATAATATATGAATTATCGACAATTGAAGAATTTTAATAAGTAGGTGATTTTATGTATTTTAGTCGGCGCAGGTTATATTTAAAACTATGAGTTTAAATAAATTTTTTTCGATTGACTGTGATACTTACAAAGGTATTATTAAAATAGTTTATCAAGATGATCATGAATTTAATATTAACGACGCAAAAGAAGTATTAAAAGAGATTGAACAAATTGCTAAAGATAAATCTTTTCCTATTTTGAAAATTCCGGGAAAATATTCAAGTATTGATAACGAAGCAAGAAAATTTATTTCGAGCCCGGAAGGAATGAGGTATTCGAGTGCTGAAGCATTTGTTACGACATTTTTACCACACAGAATTATTGGAAATTTTTATATGAAAATTAATAAGCCAGTTAAGCCTACAGCATTTTTTGAAACGGAAAAACAAGCTGTTGAGTGGTTAAAACAATATGTTTCAAAAGAGTAACTAACTATAAAATTAGTTTGCTTTTCCGTTTACTCGTCTTCTTTCAATTATAGCAACGATAGTACCAATAATCATTACTAAACAGCCTAGCCATAGTACATTGATGAATGGGAACATATAGGCTTCTAATACAACAAACTCTTTTGTATTACTTACTTTTTCACTCATTTGAATTTCAACACTTCCTTCGTTTGGATTAATTTTCCAGAAAATAAATTTTAATCCTAGTTCACTTAATTCAAATTCATCGGGTAACACCATATTATTTTTTAAAATGTACTTTGGTGTTGCTCTGTAAACTTTACCATTAATATCGGTTGCTTTTAAAACGGCCGTTACAACTAATAAACTATCATTTTGAGAATATTGTTCTTCAGTTAAATTAGTTGTGATACTATCTATGAGAATAATGGCATTATCAGCAAAAATGGTATCACGCATATGTCCAATAAAATTAGTAGGTTCTTTGTAAGCATCTGCTTTTACTTCTTTATTGTCAGATAAATCGGCATAAGTAATGTGCGTATAAATATCGTTACTTAAAAAATGTTTTGTGTCCGGATTAGAAGCTTGTCCCATACGTGGATTATCCTGTACCATCGGCCTTAAATCAAAAGCCTTTACTGTTTTTCCATCTTCATCTTTTTTGAAATAATCCATATGGAAAAATACATCAATGCCTTTACGTTCTTTTCCTGTATAGGTTACCAAATAATTACCCATAGGCAACGTATCACCTTTAGTTAATACTAAACTTTTTTTGGCACTAAAATTTTCTCCTAAACTTGCTACATTTTTTTGAGATGTGTTTTGAGAAATCGTTTGTTTTTTAGAAGTAGATATTAAGGCTCCTAATAAAATTAAGGCAAAACCAATGTGTGCAATAGATGAGCCTGCGTGTCTTGTTCTACCTTTTAAAACCCTCATCCAATAATCCAGATTACAGAACACTGCAAATAAAGCAGAAATAAATAACAAAGCATAAGAAATTAAATTCCATTTTTCTACTGAACTTGATGTAGCATAATCTTTTAAAAAGTATAAAGGAATTACGGCGGATAAACCAAATACAACTGCTAAAATTCCAGATAAACTGATGTGTTTTAAAAATTGTTTCGGGTCAGTTTTTTTGTACTTGAAGTATTGCGTTACAGCAACCAACAACAAAGCAATAATTGTAAATGGCACCATCCATATATTATAATCTGCTATTTTAATTGGAGCTTTTTCATTTTCATAAAGCCATCCAACAAATAATTTATTCATTACAGGAATAGAAGTGAAATAGGTAATAATCATTGACGATAATAAAAACACTAAAGAGC
Source organism: Bacteroidia bacterium (assembly GCA_016787365.1). Classification (GTDB taxonomy): domain Bacteria; phylum Bacteroidota; class Bacteroidia; order B-17B0; family Aurantibacillaceae; genus UBA4416. Next base: position 9,733 of record JAEUTR010000154.1, on the reverse strand, counting down.
CTACAAACATCCAAAACTCTCTTGAATACAAACTTTCCTCTTCTTCTTCTTTAGGAAAAAATTTAATGTAAGAATAAATCGTAATTACAAAACTGATAACAATCCAGATTAAAAGTAAAGCAACTTTATGCCCAAATATTATTCCTGCAAACAACATTAAGAAAGACACCATCAGATAGGATACACGAATCAATTTATCGTGTATTAAAAGCACAACACAAATCAACACAAAGGTTAATACATAAATTACTAATTGTGCCTGCATTCCTAAATCAGTAAATGCATGAACTGAACTTTTACCTAAAATACCACTACGTGTTAAGAAGGTAGAATATAATACCAACAAGAAAGAGGCGATAGCCATTAAGTGAGTCATGAATAAAGAGCCACCTTTGTTCTTATTTATAATCATCACATGACCTGCGCCTACCATCACTAACCAAGGAACAAGAGAAGAGTTTTCTACAGGATCCCATGCCCAGAAACCTCCAAAACTCAAAGCTTCATAAGCCCAAGCTCCGCCCATTAAAATACCGGTACCTAAAATCATGATACTAAAAAATGTCCATGTCAATGCCGGCTTTTGCCAGGTTGTAAAATCTTTTTTCCACAATCCCGCAACAGCAAATACAAAAGGAACTAAGGTAGATGAAAAGCCTAAAAATAAAGTTGGCGGATGAATCGTCATCCAGTAATTCATTAGTAAAGGATTTAATCCTCGTCCATCTATCTTAGACAAATAATTTTCTATTTGCAAAAAAGGTAGATTGGCAAATTGGGGATTTTCTCTTAGTAAAATAAATGGATTTGATCCTAACTTATAATCTCCGACATAAATACCCAATAACATGCTGGCAATAAATACCTGCACTAAAGCAAAGATTGCCATGGTTGGCGCTTCCCATTTAGCATCAATGGTTTTACGTAAAATATTTCCAAGTACTACATTCCAAAAAGCCCATAATAAAAAACTACCTTCCTGCCCTTCCCAAAAGCAAGACATAATATATTGCATAGGCATTTCATTATTACTATGCTGATATACATATGAATACTCATAAAAATGATTAAACAACATATAAAATAATGTTGCTGCTATTCCAATAACCGAGATAGAATGAATGGTAAAAGTTGCATTGGCAAATTTTTTCCATTCAGAGGTTAATGTTTCTTTAGAATAGAAATAATATCCAATAGCAGAAAATAAAGCTGCTATTAAGGACAATACAACAAATCCATTGCCAATCTGGCCTATCCACAAACGTTCTGTAATATATTCTGCTGTATTATTCAATGATGTAAAATTAAGTAGTAGTGAATTTATTAGACCTGAGGTTTGCCATCATTGTATTTGCTAGGACATTTCATTAAAATTTCATTAGCATGAAATTCATCTCCCTGCATTTTACCTATCAGTACAATCTGTTCTGATTTTTCAAAATCCTGAGGCACACTTTTATGAAGTACTACTTTTTTTTCAACTCCTTTATTATCCCACATAACAAACGAACACTCATCTGCATTAATTTTTGGATCGTATTGCACCGGAACGGTTTTGTTTAATTTTCCTACTACATGATACTCAGTATCAGGATTGGCTGCCGCTTCCGCAAAATCAGAATACGTTGCACTACTTTGCAGAGAGGTGAAAATAACACCTATGGCAACCGCAATAACAACTATTCCTAATATGTGAATCTTTTTCATTGTATTTGTTTTATCCTCCCCCTGCCCCTCCAAAGGGGAACAAAAGAACGTTTCTTATTTTTTATTTTCTAGTTTTCTTAGTTTTGTATCGATGTAAACCAAATACCCAATCAAACAAATAAAGATGATTGATATCACGGTGATAACAACATAAATTTTTCCTTCACTTCTAAATGTGTCTGCCATTTCAGGACCGGCCATTTCCTGTGCTTTTCCTATAAAAGGGAGTAAAACACTTGCTAAAAATATAATTATTTTATTGTTCATTTTGTTTATGCCTTAAAAGTGCTAATCGTTTTTTTACATCTAAAATCCAAAGGCTTAATAATACCCAACCTATTACTGCGGGATAAAATATCATACGCATATCACTATTCATATCATACTTAGCAAAAGCAGGATTGCCTCCATTTCCGGGATGTAATGAATCTGTCAATCGTGGTAATATCATTATAAATACAAACATCATTACAAAAGCAAAAATATTATAAACTGCTGCTATACGGGCACGTTTCTGTTCATCATCTATCGAGCTTCTTAAAATAAAATACGCTAAATAAATTAATATGGCAATAGCTACTCCGTTTAATTTCGGATCCTGAAATGTCCACCATGTTCCCCAGGTAAACTTGGCCCACATACAACCTGTTAAAAGACCTGGTAAGGCAAAAAACAAGCCGGTTTCCGCTGCCTGATTGCTAATAATATCTGTTTTTAAATCGTTTTTAGATAGTTGTTTTATGGCATATACTACCGAATATCCCATCTGAAACAACATTGCAAACCAAATAGGCACATGGTAATAAACGTTTCTAATCGTTTCATTTAAAATATCGAGACGTGGAACAGATCCTAACATTCCCCATACTAAAGTGTAGAGGATTAGGAGAGCCGAGAGTATTTTCCACCACTTTATCATGTTCGTTTTATTCTTTCCAAAGGTAATTAAATAATAGTGTTGCCAAAGCTACAACAACAAAATTAAGCATCATCAAAATTAACAAATATTTATAACTCACACTCCATGCCAAACCATCAATAGCATGCTTACTCAACTTTACAGAAACCAGTAATAATGGCATTAATACAGGGAAACTTAAAATAGCCATTAAACTGATGTTATTATTTGCTTTTGACGCTATTGCACTCATTAAACTTAATACTCCCGAAAATGCCGAAGAACTAAATAAAAGTGCTAATAAAAACATTCCTAAATCCTGCACCATACTACCTACAAACCACGAGTAAAAGAAAAAGGTTAATAAACTCAGTACTGCCATTAACAACATGTTATATGCTATTTTACTCAAAATAAACTGCCTTGGATTGTAGTACAAATAATTAAACAAAGCTTTTCCTTTGGTTTCCTGCATAAAACTTTTGCCGGACACATTTACAGAAATAAACATGAAAATAGTCCAAAACAAAGCGTTCCAAACTGTGGGGTGAATTATTTTTTTGAAAGATAATGCCGAAATAAATACTGTAGCCACGATGTAAACCAAAATACCGGCCAAAGTGGATTTTTGACGGAATTCTAAAACAAATTCCTTTTTTATTAAGCTAATTAACCTGCTGTTTTGCATGCGGTGCCAAATTTACGCTCAAATACTTGAAAACACAATTAAACAATCATCTATTTTAATGGTTTATTGATATATAAAGCGTTACTTTCATGGCGCTTATAAGCACCCAAATAATGAACAAACTCATCTTTTTATCTGTACTGATTATTTCTGCTATTTTATTGTATGCTTTTATTATCAAAAAAGGGAAACCGAGCTCTTCTATTCATCAATTTAAGGCTAAAACAATTGACGGCGAAGACTTTGATTTTGCCAGTTTAAAGGGGAAAAAAGTATTGATTGTGAATACGGCCAGTAAATGTGGATTTACACCTCAATATAAGGAATTACAAATTTTGTTTGAAACATACAAAGACAAAAACTTTACCATTATTGGCTTTCCCTGCAATCAGTTTGGGGGACAGGAACCCGGAAATAATAATGATATTCACGATTTTTGTACTAAAAACTACGGCGTTACCTTTTTAATGATGGAAAAAGTAAATGTAAAAGACGATAGCATATGTGATATTTATAAATGGTTAACCAGAAAGGAATTGAATGGCGTTATGAGTAGTTCTGTAAAATGGAACTTTCAAAAATACCTGATTGATGAAAACGGATTTTTAGTGGATTACGTCCTACCTTTTAAAAATCCAAATTCTAAAAAAATTACGAAATGGATTGAGAAATAATCTCTTTTTTAACCTCTCGGGGTTTTATACAAGTTTGCTAAAAATTTTACAGGTGTAATTACCTCAAAACAGTTGTTGCGTTTGCCTGAATGGTTGGCATAATAATCACATCATTAATATTTACATGTGGCGGGCGAGATGCCATCCAATAAATTGTTTCGGCAATATCTTCCGGTTTTAATGGTTGGATGTTTTCATACACTTTTTTAGCTCTTTCTTCATCGCCATCAAAACGCACAACACTAAATTCTGTTTCAACCATTCCTGGATTTACTGCCGAAACCTTAATCCCATGAGGTAATAAATCAATACGCATGCCTTTATTTAATGCATCAACTGCATGTTTAGTAGCACAATACACATTACCATTAGCGTACACTTCTTTACCTGCAATAGAACCAACATTAATAATATGACCTTTTTTATTTTCAATTAAAATTTTTGAGATGTGTTTTGTAACGTATAACAAACCTTTAATATTTGTATCAATCATTTGTTCCCAGTGTGCTAATTTTCCATCCTGAATAGCGGATAACCCTGCTGCCAGTCCTGCATTGTTAACCAACACATCTATTTTTTTAAACGCTTCTGGTATTGAATTAATAGCAGATTCTACTTGCTTTTCTTCTCTTACATCAAAACATAAATCCAATATTTTAACTGAATAATCTTTTGTTAAAACAGATTTTAATTCAGTTAATCGTTCTTGTCTTCTACCAGTGATAATAATATCATATCCGTGTTTTGCAAATTCTATTGCGGTTGATTTTCCTATACCAGAAGTGGCGCCTGTGATGATTGCTATCATAAAAATATAAAAACTAAAAAGTTTAAATATAAAACATTAGTCGTTTATAAATGTTTAGCCAGACGAAAAATTCATTTAAAATTATAAGTATATTTATGCAACTCTTTTTTAGAGGGATTTTTTAATGTTCTGGTTTTTTATTTTTGTCCTTCGACGAGCTCAGGGAACAAAACTAAAAAACTATTAAATATATATAATATGGCATGTGGAAGTTGCTCAACCGGGCAGGATAAAAATGGCGGAATCCCCGCGGGGTGTAATAACAATGGTTCATGTGGAACCGGTGGAGGTTGCAATAAATTAAATGTATTTGATTGGTTAGGTAATATGAGTTTGCCTGAAGGTCAAACTCCATGTGATGTGGTTGAAATCAGATTTAAAAATTCCCGAAAGGAATTTTACAGAAATGTCAATAATTTAACCTTAAACGTTGGAGATATTGTAGCCACAGAATCTTCTCCGGGACATGATATTGGCGTGGTTTCTATTACAGGAGAATTAGTGCGTTTGCAGTTGAAAAAGAAAAACGTAAATTATAATAGCGAAGAAATTAAAAAAATATACCGTAAGGCAAAACAACAGGATATTGATAAATGGCGTGAGGCACAAGCACTAGAGGTAGAAACCATGTTCAAAGCTCGTACACTGGCTTTAAAACTTGGTTTACAAATGAAGATTAGCGATGTGGAATATCAGGGTGACAAAAGCAAAGCTGTTTTTTATTATACGGCTGATGGCCGTGTTGACTTTAGGGAATTAATTAAAGTAATGGCTGATGAATTTAAAGTGCGGATTGAAATGCGTCAAATTGGTGCAAGACAAGAAGCAGCTCGTTTAGGTGCCATTGGATCATGCGGAAGAGAGCTATGTTGTTCAACCTGGTTAAATGATTTTAGAACCGTATCAACGTCGGCTGCCAGATACCAGCAATTATCGCTTAACCCCTTAAAGCTAGCCGGACAATGTGGTAAATTAAAATGCTGTTTAAATTATGAATTGGATAGTTATCAAGATGCTTTAAAAGAATTTCCGGAAATTGATAACAGAAGACTAGCTACTGAAAAAGGTTTTGCCTTTCATCAAAAAACGGATATTTTTAAACGTATTATTTGGTGGAGTTATACCAGCGAACCGGATGTTTTCATTCCTTTATCCATTGCTCGTACTAAAGAAATTTTTAAATTAAATGCAGAAAACATAAAACCTGCAGATTTATTAGAACCAAAACAATACAAAGAATTAGAAGTTGTAAAACAACCTGATTACGAAAACGTGGTAGGGCAAGATTCGTTAACGCGTTTTGATGATAGAAAGAAAAACAATAATCGCCCTAAACACAATCACCAAAACAAAAAACCTCAGCATAACCAAAATAAAGGTGTGGCTAATGTGCAAGGACCTAAAGGAGAAAAGCCTGCAGTTCCTCAGCATAAACCAAATCCCAATCAAAATAAGTCAGCTAATCCTAATCAAGCTTCAGCTGGTGCTGGTCCAAAAAAACCGGTTCATAATCATAAACCAAAAAATCCAAATCAGGGACCTAAACCACAAAATGCAGGAACCGGAGACAATGCCGGCAATAAACCACAAAATCCAAATCACAAAAAACCTGTTCACAACCATAAACCAAAACCTAAAAATGATAATCCTCCAAAAGAATAAATATAGTATACTTAGTATTTGTGCGTTTTTATTGTGCATTATGTTTACATCATGTAACAAAAATGTGTTGTATAGTGAGTACACTAAACTTCCGGAAGAAGGATGGAAAACTGAAAATAAATTAAAGTTTGAAGTAGATATTAAAGATAATGCACCTTACCATAATGTGTTTTTAAATGTTCGTCATGCAGATTCTTATCCATACAGTAATCTGTTTGTGTTTTTAACTACTACTTATCCCGATGGAAAAATTTCTATTGATACTCTTGAATGTATTTTGGCAAACAAAAAAGGTGAATGGCAAGGTGATGGAGCCGGTGACATTTGGGACAACAAAATTCCCTTAAAACAAAATTTAGTATTCCCTCAAAAAGGAAAATACACTTTTACTTTTGAGCAAGGTATGCGTAGTAATCCATTACCTTTAATAATGGATTTTGGTATAACTATTGAAAAAGCGAAATAATTTTTAGTAATAACTGATAAGGGTTTCAAACTAACTTTTAGAAACTTTAAAACAATGGGTAAGAAAAACACAACAATTATCTTGTTCCTTGGAATCATAGGAATAATGATTATCTCACAGTCTTTTACCGGAGCATCAAATTATTTGTCAAATGAAGATCCAACAAAATGTGGCACAACAGTAATAAGTAAACCCAATGGAAAAAAAAGTCATTTTTTTGGCCTTAACTGTAGTGCGTGTCACGGTGATGATAAAAAAGGGAAAGGCTGTTTTACTATTGCAGGTTCTGTTTTAAACGAGGAACGATCCAATATCTATAAAAATCCAATTATTAAATTATACACTGAACCTAAGGGCGGAGGCAAACTTGTAGCTACAATTTTAGGTGATGCTTTAGGTAATTTTTATACTACAGAAAATATCGATTTTTCTAAAGGATTATATCCTACACTTATTGGAAGTCCGAATGCAGCAGAGCCTATTAAACACATGACACTTCCCATTTATAGCGACATGGGACAATGCAACAAATGTCATGGCTACAGAAAAGATGAAGAAGCATTGGGGATTGATTAAGAAATAAATTAATATGGATATAAACGATTCTCCTAATTATAAGTCTGCAAGTTTGATACGGATTTTCAGAAAGCTACATAAACAAATTGCAATTGTTTTATTTGTTTTTTTTCTGATTATTTCGATAACAGGTTTATTGTTAGGTTGGAAAAAAAATTCCGGTGGACTTATTCTTCCTTCATCTTCAAAAGGTATTTCTTCCGATTTAAAAACATGGCTTCCATTCGACAGCCTTCAATCTATTGCTATCAAAGCATTACACGATTCTATTTCTCCTAAATTATCAAACGAACTTGAACGTATTGATGCAAGACCACAAAAGGGAATGGTGAAATTTGTTTTTGCGGATGATTACTGGGAAATTCAGCTGGACGGAACAACCGGAGATGTTTTGCAAATTAACCGACGCAGATCTGATATTATTGAAAATATTCATGATGGAACAATTCTGGATGTTTTATTTAATACAAAACAAGATCAGTTTAAACTATCCTACACAACAATTATGGGATTAGCCTTGCTTATGCTAATCATTACAGGGTTTTGGCTTTGGTACGGTCCTAAAAAATTAAGAAAACAAAAACAAACTAATCATACTTAAAATACAAAAAAGCCTGAAATAAAATTTTTATTCCGGGCTTTTTATTAAGGACTATCTCTTTTTATTCTTTAACTATTTTTTGAGTGAATCTTTCTTTTGAGGTATCTACCTGAATTATATAAATCCCTGCAGCGACATCAAATGGAATATTGATGCTCATTGTTTCTTTCTCTGGGTTAATAGATTGTATTAATTTCCCTACACAGTCATAAATATTAATTTTAGAAACAGGATCTTTTATGTAACTAAAATCTAGTTTAAATTCTTTGATTACTGGGTTTGGATATACAACGATAGCATCTGATTGTTTTTGAAGTTCACTTACTCCGGTAGTAATTGTAGGCAATTCAGACAATGCGTTTGAATACAAACAATTATTTTCAGTTGTTACAAAAACTCTGGTTGTAACAAATGTAATTTTATTTACACTTGTGTAGCTAGGTAAATTAAATTGATTACCACCTGCAATCCAAGTTGTTCCATTATCAGAAGTTGCTAATAATCCTCCTCTGTAACTTGCAAAAATATATCCTGCATTATAAGCCATTGCATCAATTTTATCGCCATTTAATCCCATTAATGTAGTATGTGAAATACTCACAGGAGATGTTTGAGACCATGAAACAGAAGGGAAATCAGAAACAAAAACTCCTGATCCATCTGTTCCGACAAATATTTTTGTTCCATTGTTAGTAACCGAAGTTACATTTAAGTTACTTAAACTAGTGTTCACTGCAGTCCAACTTCCTGATGTTTCATTTTTTGTAAAAACACCATGCCCATAAGTTCCTAAAACTAACTCAGTACCTATAAACGTTAATGATGTTGGATTAACTCCAGAAGGTAAGCCTGCTTGAATTGGAGTCCATGTTGAAGAATGAAGAGCAGAAACATAAACCGTTCCAGAAGAACAAATAGCGTATTTTTGATTATTTGAATAAAATACTTTTTTTATATTAAGGTTTGTTAGCCCATTATTAATTGCTATCCATGTTTTACCAGTATCAGCAGTGAAAAATACCCCGGCATTTTGAGTAGCTGCCAATACACAAAAATCAGCAAACTGTAAATCATTTACATGTAAACTATCTGTAAGTCCATTATTGGCTCTTTTATATGTAGCAGCTAAATCCTTACTAACAAAAACACCTTTTTCGGTAGCAGCAATAACAATAGCAGCTCCACTGGTTTCCATAGAATATGTTCTTAAGTTATTATACGACGTATTATTTGCAACCCAATTTATAGAACTAGCTGAAGTTTTGAATAAACCTTCTTTATCTGTTCCTGCAACTAATCTGGTTTGAAACGGAATAACAGTTCTAACATCTAAAGTTGTTAAACCTGTATTTATACTTGTCCACACAATAGTTCCAACAGGTGAAGTAAACACACCTTTATTCGTTGCTAAATACCAATTAGTACCGTTATTTGAAATAGAATAAACTATCGTATTTGACGGCAAGCCAGTATTTACAGCTGTATATCCAGGTGTTAACATAGTGCTAACGTTAGTGGCTATATATAATCCTGCTGCATTAGATATTAATAATTCATCAGTAGAAGAATTTAACGATAACGCTGTAGCATCCACATGCAAGGTATTATTATCATTAAAATCAATCCATGTTTTGGCTGTATCTAAAGATGCCC